>NZ_JBFATO010000034.1:0-85977 GCF_040678355.1 Streptomyces sp. NPDC052701 | reverse complement strand
CGTCCACAAGGCCGCCGACCTGCGGGAATGGGCGGCAGCCCAGGACTGGCTGACCATCTACTACCTGCCGCCCTACGCACCCGACCTCAACCCCGTCGAAGGCATCTGGTCCCTGCTACGGCGCGGCTGGCTCTCCAACGTCGCCTTCAGCACCCCCGAACACCTCGTCCAGCGCATCCGGCGCGGTCTCCGCCACATCCAGTACCGCAGCCACCTCATAGACGGCTGCCTTGCCGAGACAGGACTGACCATCAACCCCTGATCACCGAAGACGACATCACGATTTCAACCTCAGTAACGGAGTCCTATTAGTGACCGATCACTTGCGATAGTAATAGGCCTTGTCGTATCCCATATTACCGCGCACGTTTACATTGTTGCAGTTCAAGTGAGTTGACGAACCCCCTTGGTTTGCCCCTTTGAATTTAACAACATAACCAGGACTGTCCCAAGTTGCGCTAGCAGCTACCGCAATGTGTCCATGGGCGCCCGCGATTCCGGTATTGGCTGCCCAGATAGCAACGTCACCCTTGCTGGGAACAATCCCATGGCCGACATACTTAAAGCCGTTGCGTTTGAGGACAGGCCCCATATCCTTCGCGGAGGGAGCCATCTCCCCCGTAAGGCTGTAGTACCGCCGCACATACTCCCCGCATTGGCAAAATGAAGCAGCCTTAACCTCATAAGTAGGTGTACGCGCGACAGCGGATGCAAACGGTGGATGCAACTGCAGAGAAAGCGCAAATGCTAGGAATCCTGCGCTAGCAAGGCGTAATCCGCTCTTGCCCATACTTTCCTCCAGTGTGACCTAGCCGCCATGTCAGCCAGTGCAACAGGCAGAGGCATGAGGCTATCAGGGCAGCCCTTCCAGGGGGACATCGCTCCGTCGATTACTTCTCGCCCTTCCACTGGGCACCGCCAACGGCAACGAGCGTGGCTGCGAGGGAGGCATGCGCGTTGGCGAAGTGTCGGGAGGGGAAGCGACCGAAGCCGGTGGACTCGCCGCAGCGGATGCGGTCCTCGACGCGGGCGTGCGCCCGGTGGCCTACTTCCAGCTGCTGCAACGAGCCCTGGCGGTAGGGGGTGTCGGTGAGGAAGACCTGGTGGCGCATGCCTTCGGTGACCAGCGTTGCGTCGATGTCTAGGACGAGCCCGGGCAGGTCGCGCCCTCAGCCTGCAAGGCCGGTATTCCCGTCCGGGTCTCGGAGCCTGAAGCCAGGCGGACTTCCCGGGCCGTGGCTTGGGCTGCCCGCAGCGCGGCCAGTGCCTGCCTGGCCGATGCCTGCGAGCACGCGCCAGGCGGTCGGGGTGGAGGTGATCGGGCCGAACACTGCGGCCTGGTCGCGTAGCAGGGCCAGGTCCGTGATCGCCTCGCCGCCGTCGGCGGGCATCACCGCCAGATCAACCGCCACCCTGCCCGGGTCGTGTCCGGTGCCGCGCGGCCGCAGTCGGTGAAGGCACCGGTCAGGCTGGTGGCATCGGCGAGTCCTCCAGCAGACGGGACCCGGCATGGCTGACCACCCCGCGCCCGTCGGAGGAGACGACGAGCTTGGGGCGCGACCCGGTAGTGTGCACGCAGAGAGTGCCTTCCTGCTGGAACGACAGAAACCTTAAACAAACCCTATCGTCCCAGGCCATAAGGCACTTTCGCTTTCCCACTCAAGATCCGGGCGCCACTGCACGTGAAACGCGGAGGCTGGAAGAGGGCGTTCGTCTTTGGCTCCGCCTTCTGCACCGGCTCGCCGATGGGGAAGGTCAACTGTCCCGGATCGGGCCGCTCGGGAAGGTGCCGGCGCACCCGCCCACTCCGCTGGAGGCGCTGGACGGTATCGCGGTGGTGCTTCACTTGGACCGGCACCCGTTGGCGCAGCACGCCAGAACGATTCACCCAGAGCTCCCTGTTCGCCTGGACGTCCTGCCAGTGCCGCTTCGAAACCGTCCCGCTGCGCGGTGGGCCGCCAGGCCGTCCGCTCGACGTCCCCCGGCCTTCGGCCTTCGGTTGCCGTGCTGCGCCACACAGCTATGCGAGGCCTTCCGACTCGTTCATTCGCCGGAGGAGCCACTCGATGATCTCGCCTAGTCTCAGCTCCATCTGGATACGATTTTCCATGAGAGCGACCGGCATCCCGTACTTGAGCGCTGTCACCGGGATACACCGCTCAATGTTTCCGTCCGCTGGCCGACCGTACTCACCCTGGAGCGCGGCGAATTCAAGTTCGCTGATGGCCTCGTTAACCGCGTGCCAGCCAGCATCTACCGACTGCCGTGCCGCGTCAAAGTGCTGCGGGACGAAGCGTTTGAGGGTACCCAGGGTGACCTCGTGCGTGTGCTCGCTCCGCACGATGGGATGGGGATAGCTGCCATTGTCGTAGTCAAACACAACTCCCCGGTGAGTGTCATACAGGCTGAACAGCATGGTTGCAGCGAAAGAGAAACGTTCCAGAATTGCGTCAAGTCCATTGCTGGAGACTCCGATCGGAAACCCTTTCTCCTTCGCTCCTGGAGGATACGCGACCATAATCAGGCACTTAACTAAGGTTATAGCACCCATAATGTCGGCATTAATTTCTAGGCCGCGGCGCAGGACCGACAAGCTGATACCTCGAGGAACCAACGGGTCACCAGCGCGGGCGAGATGAAGAAGCTTGTCGTGACGGCTGCCGAGGTGCACCATCTCATGCATTGCGAGATACATCAGGCACATACTCATGATGTCGTTGGCAGCGGTATCGCGGTCTTGGTCGGCCTCAGTCTCCTGGTTAAACGCTTTCAAAGCATCCCACTGGTTTTTCTCGTTACCCGTGTATTCGCCGTACACGGGCACCAGACCGGGGAGTAACTCCCAGCCGGAGCGCTCATCCACCGGGTTGCCGACAACCCGGACGCGCCTGCGGTGGGCCAGGTGCTGGAGAAACCGCCGAGCCAGTGCTCGAGCGCGTGCGAGGGCGCCCAGCGGAATGAGAATGACGGAGGCCTCCCCACCGTCCACGCGCATCCCTCTGCACCGCATCGAGTTGGCTTTGACGACCTCGACCGACATGGGACCGTCGGGTCGGCCTACGGTTCCTAACCTAATGAAGGACAAGGCCTCACGCGCAGCGGCCGCACCGGCCGGTGTGAGAATGTCCTCGAACGTCTCGGCATCAACCACTCCACCGGCGATCGCCACGGCATCGGCCAGTCTCATACGCCCGTGGACCGCTCCAGCGACGGGCAGAGCTTGTCCACGCCATAGTGAATGATCTGCGCTGACAACGCCGTCACTGGAACCGTCATGCCGTACTGGCTTCCTAACACGTCAACCAAAGCGGTCAGGAGAGCGTTCCGGTCTCGGCCACTTGATGCGAACGCCGCGGCGATGGTCTGATTTCCACAGATCAGCTCCCTGAACTGCGAGAGGTTCGCCTGGAACCAGCGGCGTGCGGCTACGCGACGGTCGGAGTCGCTAGGGTCCTTGCCCCCGAAACCTTCGGCAAGTAGCGCCCCGCCGATCACCAGATCGAGCTCATCAGATGACTTCGCCAAGTAGTCCTGGTTCGAGTACGACACCGTGATACCCCCCCCGCGTCCAGATGATGCTGCATGCATGATCCCAGAGGCAGCACTGCCGTGTTCGCGGATCACTGAATCTCCAACGGCAGTCAGTAGTCGGACGTCCCAGCGCGCCCTGATCGCCGTCTCCAGCCCTGACGCCACGCTCGCCCACAGCGGCCTCCAGGCCCTCGATGAGCCCACCGTGCGCGCCGTGGTCCGCCAGGCCGTCCGCGACGTCCGCACGGCCCCGCCCCCACCGCCCGCCGGTCCGCCGGCGGACCCGACCGTCACCGCGCTGCGCCGAGCCGTCGACGACCTCACCGCCAGCACCCACGCGATCGGCGAGCTGATGCTCGAAGTCGCCCCGGCCTACCTCTCCGACACCGACAACGCCGACGTCCTGGCGCTGCTGTTCCACGCGATCGGCGAACCCCTCGAGCACGGCCTCGCCGCCCGCCGCTACGCGGCGTCCGGCGACGGCCGCGCCCTGCACGGCACCCTCCCTGTGGCGGGGCGAGGTCGGAGGGCAGAACTACGTACGTCGGACGAGGGGGATCACCTGCGCGGACGGTTGGAACAGCGAGGCGAAGGCACTGGTTAGAAGCGACTCTGGGACGTCCGGATCGGCCCTGCGGCCGGGGCGCGATGTGCAGCAGCTGAGAGGCGGCACACCGGCCGCTGCGCGCGTCAGCCCCGATCCTGGCTCGCTGCCACGAGCTCCGTCAGCTCCTGGGCGGGCAGGCGCGACCACGCCGCCACCTCCTCCAGCGCCACTCCCGCGGCGACGGCCGCCGCGGCGGTGTCCACCAGGGCCTGGTCGATCAGGGCGGCACTGTGGCTGAGGTGCTGAAGCAGCGTGCGGGCCACCTCGGCGGTGGTGCCGCTGTGCACGCCCCGCAGCTGCACCAGATGCTCCCGCGCCTGGCCGATCATCTGCTCGATGTGCAAACGGTGTTCGGCGCTCACTGTGGCCCGCCACCGGGTGCCCGAGCCGCCCGACTGCTGCTCGGCCGCCATCACGCGCAGCTGGCCGGCCATCGTGGCGGGCTGCTGTTGCCGCTTCAGCCGCCACGGATCGTCCCGCCACCCTGGCGGCCCTACCTCGCGGCGGGCGCGCACGAGGGCGCCCGCGAAGCCGTGCAGCGGGCTGCCATCGTCGGCAGCGAGCTTCGGCCCGAGCCAGGTGCGGCCCACCCGCTCGCCCATACGGCGGCAGAACGCATCCTCAGCGCCCCGCACCCGAGGCCGCGTTCCCCCGCTTGCCTGCCGGGCCAGCTCGGCCATCCCCGGCTCCAGCAGCGCCCGCGCCACGGCCACCACCTCCGGGAAGATCGCCGGCTCCCGGCCCACGATCCGCCACCACTTAAGCCGGGGACCTGCGTTGCCGCCCGCCAGCAGGTGCAGACGGCGCGGCCAGATCTCCTCCTGCTCCCAGCGCAGAGCCTGCTCCCACCAGCGGGCCACCACCGCATGCGCCACCGTGAACGCCTGCTCCGGGGCCACCCCTGACCGCACCGCACGCCGCGCCACACCCGTCCACCGCCGCTGCGCGGCCACCACCTCCGGCACGCCACGCAAATCGAGGTGCTCCAGCGGCTGGTCGGCGTCCGCGTCCAGCAGCCACCGCCCATGCCGGCCACACACCCGCTGCCAGCGCGGCAGATACCGCACCGCCCGCACCACCTGGCCCGTGCGCCGCGCGGTGCACAGCCGGCAGGCGAACGCCGCTTCTCCCGCCACCGCGCCAGCCGCCCGCCATCGCGCCTGTGCCAGGGCGGCCTCCCTGCCGGTGCCGATCTTGGGATCGTCCACGGTGAACGCCGGCAGGGCCCGGGCCAGCACCGCCGGCTCGACCCCGCACAGCTCGGCGAGCACACCCCGCCCGGCGTCGTTGAGCACGACCTCCGCATCGGCCCGCACGCCACCGCCGTCGTTCCGGGCGGGGGAATTGCGGCATGTCCACAGCCGCAGCACGCCGGCGGCCGGCAGGCCGTAGCGGTCCGCGACCCGGTTGATCAGTGACGAGGTCAGCTCCCCCGCCAGCGGCACGGCCCCTAACGCCCTTGCTGCCACAGCTCCCCCTCCAGTGCCCTTTCCTGTACGACTGAGCGCTTCAGTTGGCCGCTCTGAGTGTCACAGTTGGTCACGTCCCATGCCCTCAGCCAGAAGGAGTGTGCCTGGTGAACTCGATCGTGCAACCGGGCGGAGCCCCGGGCGAGCGGCGGGATCGAGTGGCCGCCGTACGCCGCAACCTCACCGAACACGGGCCGCCGCGGAGTCCAGAGGGCGGTCCGGACTTCGCCACCGTCACGCTGCCGGAGCGCGACTGCGATCAGGTACGTGACCTCCTGGTGGATGAGCGAGTCGGCACGGTCGTCGAGATCGGGCTCGCCTATGCCAGCTCGGCGCTGGCGATCGGCGAGGCGCTGCTGCACACCGGTTCACCGAACCCGCGGCATGTGGTGATCGACCCGTTCCAGTACACGGCGTACGACGGGGTCGGGTGGGAGCTGCTGCGCAGTGCCGGCCTGGACGACATCGCCGAGCTGGTGACCGAACCATCGCAGCGGTTCCTTCCCCGGCTGGCCGACGCGGGTTTCGCCTCGGACGCGGCGTTCGTCGACGGCAGCCACCACTTCCACAACGTGTTCGTCGATCTCCACTTCCTGGGCGAGATCGTCCGACCTGGCGGCATCGTGCTGCTCGACGATGTCTGGTGGCCATCGGTCGGCGCTGCCGTGGCGTACTTCGAGACCAATCTGGGGTGGCGTCCGATACTGGGCGCTTTGGCCGATGGGACCGCTGACCCGGCCAGCGGCCGGGCGCGGATCGGCGCCTACCGGCTACCCGATCCGCGCCCGACGCCGCACTTCAAGGAGTTCCGACCGTTCTGCTGATTCGGGTGGGGCTCGCGAGGCCCACCCGAATCGGGCCGCGGCGCGTCAGTCACAGCGATGGCACCGCGTTGAGCTTGAAGTGTCCAACCCGAGTGCTCACTGGCCAACTGAAGTGCTCAGTCACATCCTGCTTTCCACTTCTGTCCTAGCCCTGACCGGCTACAGCTCGAATTCCAGGTCGAGGAGATCGGTGAGTTCCACTTCGAGGCCGTGGGCGCGGCGGCCGCTGTCGCGGAAGTAGACCTCGCCCAGGGCCTCGGCGGCGACCTGACGGAGCTGGTCCTCGCTGGCGCCGTCATCCTGGGCCTGGAAGAGACGGGCGACCTGCTGGGGCGGCAGCGCGAGGGTCAGGTGACGCACGCGTGCGTCGTCGGTGCTGCCGGGGGCGGCGGTGTAGCCGAACCGGGCACGGACATCGATCATGATGCCGCCGGTGGTGGCCGCGGCCTGCTTCGCCCTGGCCCGGATCTGCGGCTGCCAGCGCGCGCGGACCTCGCGCTGCAGCCGCTCGGCGAGCTCGGGCCGGGGGTTTTTGATCTGGTTCTTCACATACCGCTCGACGGTGCGCTGGCTGATGCCGAGCAGTTCGGCCACCGGCTTCGTCCTACCGCCGTGCTTCCTGACCAGGTACCGCATCTGCGCCCCGGCCGACTTGGGCACGGGCCGCGTGAACGCGCCCTGCACCGCCTTATCGAGCTCCTCCGCGACCGTGACCATCGCCGTAACTCTCCTATTCTCCGGTATCCTTGGCGGTGACCTCGCCGGTCTTGATGTAGCGGGCGAGGTTGGCGACATGGCCATCGGCGCTGAGCTGCTCGAGGATGTCCGCGCCCCACAGCACGCTCTGGGTGCCCTCGTGCTTGACCAACCCCGGGGAGACACCGATCCGGAAGCTGCCCGGCACGGTCTTGCCGTCGGGCCCGTAGGGCAGCACATCCAGCGGGCTGGGGCCGTCGGCGGCGTACACGGCGCAGTCGGAGAGGACCGCGACCGGGTAGCGGCCGGTGGCCGCGGCGAGGTGGAGCATCTTGCGGTGCATGTTGATCCGGGCCCGGGAGATCACGGTTGCGCGGATGTCGGGGCGCCAGGTCGGGCGGGCGAGGGCGGGCCAGGCCTGCCCCGGCTTCCAGCCGCCGCCGCGCGCCTTCTCCTGCAGCTTGCCGATGCCGCCCTTGACGGTCATCTTGACCGCGTCCAGCACGATTCCCAGCTCCGCATCACGGCCCTTGTAGCCCTCCATCGCCTTCAGGTACTCGGCCGGGGCCAGGTGTTCCGCGACGCCGAGGTCCGCCATGGTGGCGACATAGGCGTCGCGCAGCCGCTTGTACCAGCCGTCCAGGAACCGGCCGGCCTCGCGGCGCACCCACGCCTCGAGCGGCGCGACGTCGTAGCCGAGCTCGACGGCGTAGGCGACCGTCGGCGTGGCGTACCAGGCCGGCCCGGCCGGGCACTGGCCGGTCGGCGTGAACGGACTGGGCAGCAGATCGCCGTCCAGCTCGCGCCACTGCTTGCCGACCTTCACCCGGGACAGGTCCACGTGGGAGAGATCGACCAGCCAGGAGCCGGGCACCGCCGAGTCGAAGACCGGGCTGGTGACATGCACGGGCGGCGACGCCAGACCGACGACCGCGCCGTTGGCGGCCGCGCCGAAGGCGAGGTTCACGTCGATGCCGACCAGGTAGCGCTGCATGCACTCGGCGTCGGTCAGATCCCGCGCCCAGTCGTAAGCCTCCTCGGACAGCTTCTCCTCAGGACCGCGCACGTGGAAGCGGAGCAGGTGGGCCAGGACGGGGTGCCCGTCGGTCGCCTCGCACGGCGCGGGGTCCATCGGCTCGGTGCCCAGCGAGCCGGGCCGGTGCTCGCGATGCCGCCTGCCGTTCTCGTCCGGCTCGCTGGCGCGGGTCGGCGGGTTGAGCGCGGTCATCAGCTCCAGCCCGGTCACGGCGGTGGAACCCACCGGCGTCATCACCCTTTGCGCGTACACGCCCAGCACCCGGGCGAGCTCGGCCGGCTCCAGCCGCGCGGCGTGCCCCCAGGCGCGGTCGTCCAGGGCGTCCCAGGAGGGCAGGCACAGCTGCACGCACTGCCGGCGGCCGCCCTGGAGGGGGCGGTAGATCCGCGCCCACGGTCCCAGCCCCCGCTTGGTGAGCTGCCAGCCGGCCCGCTGGAGCTGCTTGATGACCTTGTGCCCCTCCGGGAGCCGCCAGGCCAGCCGCTCGGCCTCGGACAGCTGACCGGGCAGGCCGTAGCGCTCGCACGCCGCCTCGGTGAGCACCAGCAGCGGATCGGCGTCCTTGCCCGAGCCGTGCAGCCTCTCCGCTCCCAGCCGCGCCTCGGTGAGTGTCCACTCCACCAGCGCGGGCAGCGACCTGGCGGGCACGTCCAGGATCAGGCCGCCGATCCCATAGCCGGTCACGTTCCGTTCGGTGTCGGCGTCCAGGACGAGCAGCGGACCGTGCGCGTACGCCCCGCCGGGTGCGGGTGCGGGTGCGGGGGCCGGGGCGGTCTTCGTCGCAGCGGGGCGGGGCGAGGCCTGCGGCGGCCGGGCGGCACGGGGCCGCGCCGGGGCGGCCGGTGCGGCGACGGCCGCCGGAGCAGTGGCCGCTGGAGCAGTGGCCAAGGGCTCCTCGGCCTCCGCCGGGGCAGCAGCTGGTGGTGCCTCGCCGCTGGGCTCGGCCTGCGCTGCGGGCGCCGCGGCGGCGGAGGTCTGTGCCGCCGCCGCGGTGGCCTCCTGCGGGGCGCCGGTGCTGTCGAGGGCGGGGTAGAGCTTGGCGAGCTGCCTGAGCAGGCGCGCGTATGCCTCCCGTTCGGGCGGCCGCGGCTCCGTCTTGCCCGTCTCCCAGCCGCCGACGGTCGCCCGCCGTACGCCCAGGGCGGCGGCCACTTCGTCCAGGGTGAGCGCGTGAGCCTGGCGCAGCCGCCTGCGCTCGGCCGGCGGCGGCAGCGGGGACCGGGACGCGACCAGCGCGTCGACCGCGTCGAACAACTCGGACATGGGGGCACCTCCGCCCCTCACCTTATCCGAATCGACCGGATCGCGTACCTAGTACGTACTTATTGCGTGCATTTTGCGTACGGGTGGTGTTCGGGGTGGTAGCGTCCCCGGAGGCCTCTCCGTGATAGCCGCACTGCCTTTTCGGCCCCTAACCGCCGCCCGGGGCCGTCCGCTTCGGGATCGAGGAAGAGCTGCCATGACAGTGATGGAAATGCCGCGCCCCGAACGCCCTGGGCGGGCGCGGCTCTTCCCCGACCAGGCCGAGGCCGTCGATCGGCTGGCACGGCATCTGCAGCGCGCCGGAACGCGAGGGCTGTTCGTGTCGGCGACGGGAACGGGTAAGACGCTGGTGTCGATCCGGGTGGCGGACGCCCTCGGCGCGCGGCTGGTGCTGTTCGTGGTCCCCACACTGGACCTGGCCGCGCAGACGGCGCTGGCCTGGCGCCGCGACGGCCACGGCGAGCACATGGTGATCGTCTCCTCCCTGGACACCAGTGGCCGCGACGACCTGGTCGCAGAGCGCGTCCTGTCGACCACGAACCCGCACGCGCTGGGCGGGCTGATGTCGGTGGTGGGGGAGAACGAGGACCAGATCCCCGCGTTGACGGTGATCTGCACCTACGACTCCCTGAACAAGATCGAGCAGACCCAGGGCAGCGGCTATGCGGTGCCACCGTTCGACCTGGCGGTCATGGACGAGGCCCACCGGATCGCCGGCCGCGCCGACAAGAAGTGGGCCATCGTCAACGACGCGCAGCGCATCCGCGCGGAGCGCCGCCTCTACATGACCGCCACCCCCCGTATCTTCGCCGCCCCCGAGCTGGCCGAGTCCGCCGACACCACCCGCCCGCGCCGCCGGCGCCCCGCCGCCGCGGGGACGGACGTGGACGCGTCCGCCAACTCCATGGACAACGAGGCCGTCTACGGCAAGAAGGTCTTCGAGTACCCCCTCGCGCAGGCAGTGGCCGACGGCCGCGCAGCCGACTACCGCATCGTGGTGCCCACCCTCACCGACACCGACCTGCGCCGCCGCCTGAACCTGCCCGCCCCCGGCACCGCGGCCCCGCCCGGCACCGCTGCCGAGGAGGAGAAGGACGACGGTGCGCTGCGCACCACCGCCCTGCACCTGGCGGTGCTGCGGGCCATGACCGAGCACGGTCTGAAGAAGGTGCTGGTCTACTTCAATCTCGTCTCCGACGCGCGCCGCTTCGCCCGCGAACTCCCGCACACCCTGCGCCTGCTGGCACGCACCGACCCCGGTCTGTGCCCCGAGCGCACCCCGGAGCTGTTCTTCGCCCACGGCGAGCACACCCCCGCCCAGCGCGCCGACATCTTCGCTTCCTTCGCCGCCGCCGACTGCGCGATCCTGGCCAACTCGAAACTGATCGCCGAGGGCGTCGACATCCCCAGCGTCGACGCCATCGTCTTCGCCGACCCCACCCGCAGCGTCATCCGCTGCGTCCAGGCCCTCGGCCGCGCCCTGCGCCTGGACGTGTCTGGCAAGACCGCCTCGCTGATCGTCCCCGTCTACGTTCCGCCCGGCGCCGACGGCGAGAACATCCTCGGCACCGCCTACGAACCCGTCTGGGCGATCGCCTGCGCGCTGGCCAGCCACGACCACCGCATCCTTGAGCGCCTCCCCGACAAGGCCAACCGCCTGCCCAAGGAGACCAGTACCGTCATCGAGCGCCGCTGGCACTTCGACTTCACCGTCCACCCCGAACGCATCGCCCAGGCGATGGACCTGGTCTCCTTCGATCCCCGCGACCCGGGCGTCTCCCGTTCCCGCCGCCTCGGGCTCGCTGCCGCCCGCTCCTATTGCGACCAGTACGGCCACCTCGACGTCCCCGCCGACTACAGCGACCCCACCGGCTACAAGCTGGGCACCTTCATCACCACCATGCGCGACGCCGCCAAAGCCGGCCGCCTCGAAGCCGACTGGATCGCCGAACTCGACGCGCTCGGCATGATCTGGGACAAGCACGACGCCGCCTGGCGCTCCCGCCTGGCCGCCGCCGCCGACTACCTGCGCACCCACGGCCACCTCGCCGCCCCCGCCACCGCCCCCGTCGGCGCCTGGCTCGCCGAACAGCGTCACCTCGCCGCCAAGAACACCCTCGATGCCGCACGCGCCGACGCCCTCACCCGCCTCGCTCCCGACTGGCGCCTGCCGCACGGCGCGGACTGGCACCGCAAGTACCACCTGCTGCGCGCCCACCTCGCCTCCGGCGCCGACCCGGCCGCGCTCACCCGCGACACCCTCCTGGCCGGTGTGAAGATCGGCTCCTGGCTGCAGCGCCAACTATCCGCCTGGCGCGCCCTGCACCCCGGCCAGCAGCAGCTGATGACCGCAATCGGCCTCACCCCCGACACCAACCCCCTCGCTCCGGCCCGCCGCACCCGCCGCACCTTCGAGGAGACCGTCCAGTTACTGGAGCTCTTCCTCCACCGCGAAGGCCGCGTCCCTGCCGCCCGCGAGACGATCCGGGTCGACGGCGACACCGTCAAGATCGGCGCCTGGCTCGCCAAGGCCCGCACCAAGCACCGCTCTGGCCGGCTCCCCGAAGCCCACGCACGCCTGGTCGCCGCGCTGTTCGACGGGGACTGGACGGCCGAGGGCGCCGTCCCGGCCGCCCTGGTGTAGACACCGGCGCTGTCGGGCGCGACCGGGGGGGGCACAACGCGTGCGGCATGTCGTCTCGGGGCGACATCAGTGTCAAGCAGCGGTGACATTCTGCTGCGCCAGGCCTGGCCCTCTTCGCCGCGCAGGAGTTCGCGGCAGCGCCGCGTGGTGTGCCAGTCGGCCGGCGACGGCTTCCAGCGGGGCCTGCCACTCACGGTGCCCTGCCAGCGCGCCCGGCCGCCTGCCTCATGGCAGAGGGCCGGCCCACCGCTTGATGTGCCTGGATCAGATGCGCCAGGACCGCAGGGCCTGGGCGACGGCGTAGACGCTCAGCCGGGTGTCCCGGACCTTTCGGATGAGGTCGGACAGGGCGCCGTATGGGGGGTCGATGCCTTCGCCGGACTGATCCATGTACTGAGCAGCCACGAAGGCGGCGAAGAGGCTGTTGCGGTGGGGGAGCGGCTCCAGGCGCACGATCGTGTGCAGGAGCGCGGCCGCACGCCAGGCGGCATCCGGGTCGGAGGCCTCAAGCGTCGGCATCCGGGTCTTGTGCCGGGCGACGGCCGCCACCAGCGCGGAGTAGTCCGTCACGGTCACGTCTTCGTGCCCGAGGGCGGCCTCCTGGACATCGAGGAGCCAGGAGACGTCGATGTGCACAACCATCAGGCAGCCGCAGCCCCGTCACCGCGCTGAGAAGGCGGAATCTCCTCGGGGAATGCCTCGTCGAACTCCCCGCGCAGCCTGTCGGCCCAGGCGGTGGCGCCGGCGACGAACCGCTTGCGGTGCATCTCACGTACGCCGAGGTCGTGCAGGTACTGCTTGAGGCTCTTGCCCTCGGCAGTGGCGGCGGCCCGGACGCCTTCCATTTCCTCGTCAGAGAAGGACACGTTCAGTGATGGCATGACCCGATGGTACCTACTTGGTACCACGCTCCTCAAGGCCGGTGAGCATGATCAGAACAAGCCAGACCACCACCGGCGTATGGATCCGATGAGGGGGCATCGGGGACGCAGCAACCGGGATGACGGACCGAGGTGGTGGTGGTGGGGGGCGTGCTTCCACCCCTCTGCTCGCGTCACCTCACCCTGCTGGCACCGGGCATGCCGACGCAGGCGTTTCGCGCAGCCGCCGCCGCGCGCCCTGGCCGGCAGGACGATGCAGGCGTGGACGAGCAGGACCAGGGCGACGTCGCCGGACCGCCGCGGCCGCCGCTTTTCCGCTGCCTGAGCCCGGGGGCCGGGCCCACCGCTGTCCGCCCGGGCCACGCCTGCCCCGCCGCCCGGCGCGCAGTGCCGCCCTCACCCGTGATCTGCGGCCCTGCCCGCCACCGCGGGCCCGGCCCGCTTCGGCCTCCGGCAGCCGGCACCGTGCTCTCGCAGCGGCAGGGTGACAGCACTACTGACCCGGTGCTCTGCCCGGCCGGTGCTCCGCGGACATCTGCTCATGCTCAGGCGCGGCGGGCCGGGACGGGCGCTGCGCAGGCGGGAGCGAGGCACGGGATGCCTGCTCCTTGCGAAGCCAGTCGGCCATGGAACGGACCCGCTGGGCAAGTTCGGCATCCCCGGCAAGAGAAGTCTCCGGTGCGGCAGGAGCGCGCAGGAAACCGTTTTCGTCGTAGCGGGCTTTGTATGCCGCGCTGGCGCGCCACCAGACGTAGGGGGCGATGGCGGCGTCGACGGCGGGCGTGAACGCGGCGGTGTGCGTGCGGTGCGGCTGCTGGGCGTCACGCCAGGACATTCCGGCCAGCTCGACCGGGATGTCGGCGATGGCAGGTGAGAAGTCCACGAGCGCGGACGTCACGGTGTGGGAGGGAAGAGAGGCCCTGCCCAGTCGGCTCAGCGTGAACACCACATGCGTGGCCCCCCGGGGGGAGCTCTGGTCCTGGAAGACCTCTTCGTGGTGGGCGTCCTCGAACGCCTGCTGCCGGGTGGCGTACCACCGGGTACGCGGAAGATTGCCGTGACCAAGATGCTCCAGAAGCGCCTCAGCCCGCGAAGCGGCGTCCTGGCGTTCGTCATGGACGTGAGCGTGCAGACGGGGCGGCAGAAAGAGCCGCGTGGCCCCATAAAGAGGCTGGGCAGCCGGATCCAGCATCGCGGCCCGCACCGGACGGTAGAGCCAGAGATAGCCGTCCGCCTCCTGCTCGCCGCGCTCCCCGTAGCGGTAGACGGCATCACGGTGGCCGTCGAGGCCCTCGCGGGTGTTCCTGTGAACGAGCTGCGCCTTGTCGGAGGCCACCTCCACCGGGTCGAAGTAGGCGGCCCACTCGCCGGGCGGCCGGTTGTGGACGTTGCGCCGGGGATCGGGCTCCCGGTAGCTGTTCCACCAGTGGGCACCGTCGCGGCTGCGCGTACCGTGATTGATCCACGCGGTGGGGTAGGCCGCGTACAAGGCGTCCATGAGCACGCTCGCCAGGCCACGCCGCTGGAAGCCGGGGTACACCTCGAGCCCCCATACCCGCAGGGCCTGCCCGTCGGGGTGGACATGGAAGTCGAGGCTCCCGGCGGCCGTCCGGCCGACCAGCGCGACAAGGCGGCGCCCCTCCCACGGCTCACCGACGTCCATCCGGTAGTCGGTCAGCCACAGCGACAGTCCTTCGTCGGGCAGCCCGCCCTCGTCCGCGGACACCGCTAGCCGGCGCCAGCAGGGGTCGGCGCCACGGCGACGAGTCGGCTGCGGGCCTCATGGACGCCCTCCAGCCCGGCCAGCGCGGCAGCAGCCGACTCCTCCAACTCATGGGCGGCCGCCTGCCCGGCCAACCCGGGCCAGCGGCCGGCGTCGATGCCCAGCACGCTCTGCACCACGGCCTCGGCCTTCCCCGACACCATGACCGGCTGAGGCCCGTCGTAGGTGACCACCTGGGCCGTGCACACCACATCCCCCCGCGCATCGGGTGCGGACCGGTGATCGAAGATGATCTCACCCGCAGCTCCCAGAGCGGCGATGAGACGTGCGACAGCCTCCGGCGGCCCGCTCAGATGGATCCTGGTGTAGGAGGGGTCCGGGTTTTCCGACGGTTCACTCACGGCTGCTCCCAAAAGCACGGATCACTGTGAGGAGAGAACTCGCCTGAATGCAGCAGGAGTTCCCGCTGATGACCGTCGAGATCCACGACACCCTGCCAACGGGTGCACCGCCCGGCCAGCGGGAGCCCGCCGAGGAGATGAGCCTGCACCTGGACCTGCCCACACTCCACCTCGCCCCCCTCGAACCGGGCGACATCCTCGACGCATGGCCCGACGACGCCCCCCCGTGCAGATGCCGGCCTCCCCCGGCGGCGAGTAGACCTGGATGCGGCTGTACTGCCACGCCGACGGCCCAGAGCCCGGCATCGGCGACCACGGCGAACGCCATCTCCTCCAGCTCTGGCCGGCACCCCCTACCTCTCCTGTCCACCCGGAGATCACCGGCGCGGACCGCCAGGCTCGCGCCGCCCACGCGGCCGACAGGGCCACGCCCGTGGAGGAGTACACCAGCACGTTCACCATCACCGAAGGCGAGTAACAACTGAACCTGCACTCCCAAGACCCAGAGGCGGTGCCCGCAGCCACACACCTCAAGCCCTGGCCTGCGAGGCGCCAGAGCACCCGCCAGCGCATCCGGGGCAGCCCCCGGATGCGCTGGACCTGCTCCACGCCGGACCAAATCAGGCCGCCGGGCAGACGCTCCGCGGCCGGCGGGCGCAAGACCCGCGGTGACACCAGCATCACAAATCAGGAGAACTGGCTGCCGCGGCCGATCCACGAAAGCCTGCCGCCACCCGAGCATGACGCAGGGCCTCCTCGAGCAGCTCGGCGGCCTCCGTCCACTCCTCGTCGTTGCCCGTGTACGGCACCCGTGCCGCCCGCGCCAGCGCCCGCACCCCGGCCCGTGCCGCCCGCGCCCACCAGGTGCCCGGGCCCGCCAGGTGCCTGTCCATCGCCTCGCACTGGCAGCCCACGAAAGAGCACCCCGAGCGGGAACGGGCACGCCCGGGGCAGCGCACCCAGTCGGAGAGCAGACAGGAGTCGGCCTGGCCGAGCACCACGGCGGCCGCAGCCGCCAGCCGACGGCCGTCCTCGACGCTGCCGGCACGTTCCAGCGCTGCCCCCGCCACCCACAGCACTTCCCGCGCCTCGTCCCATGGGTCACCGTCGTCGCCGTCATAGGCGCCCGCCAAGCGCAACGCGGTGTCGGCCTGCGCACGCAGCGTCTGCCGCTCGGCCTCGGAAAGACGCTCGTACCCGTCGTAGATCAGCCCCTCCAGGCGCTCTGCCTCGGCGAGATAAGGCGCCCGCCGACGCTCGGCCCGCAAGACGTCCTCCAGGCGGCTGACCGCCCAGCCCATCCTCTCGGCGCGCACCGCGGCGTACAGGACCTCACAGAGCCGCTGCGGGCGCCGCAGCGCGGCGGTGTACTTCACGCCGGTGGCCAGCTGGACCTCACGGGCCCGCCGGGCAGCAGTGGAACGCTTGGGCATCGTGTGCCTTCCCGGACAGCCCGCGCCTGTCCGTAGGCGATTCTGCCGGTACGGAAGAGGCACGGATCCCGGAAGACCTTGGCCGAAGGGCTGACCCGGCGCGGGCGGGGCTCAGCTCGGCGAGTGGCGTGCGTGGCTGCCGCAGGCAACCTGGCAGACAGACCAGCCCCTTGCGTACCGCGCGAACTCCCACCCGCCCGGAGACGTCCGCCAAGTCGGTGCCACCGGCCGATCCCCGGTGGCCTCCCCCGCGCCGCCTGGTGCAGTGACCGCCGCCGGTAGTGCCCGGCACGTTCACAGTGCCACACACCGCGCGTGTGAACCGACGGGCGTGGCGGGGCGAACGCCGCGCCGGACTGCGGCGGTTCAGCCGGCCACGGGTAGCTGGGGCGTGCAGATTCGGCACAGGCGGTAGCGGATGCCGCCGCGCGGGCCGATACGCTCGGCCACCCAGGCCGCCGCCTCGCCGGGCTCCATCATCCGCTTGTGCGTCGCCCACCCGGAGTTGAGGGTGCCTTCGTGGGCGAACCTCGTCAGCGCGCCCTGCATCCAGATGGAATCGTCCCCTTGGACGTGGCCGACGGACTGCTCGATCTCACGGCATGTGGCCTGGTGCAGCGTGTGCTTGCCCGCGGCGTAGGGGTACCGGTCGGGCTGGTCGAACCGGCGCCGCTGCTCCACCGACTCCGCACGGATGGCAGCAAACCGTTCGCGGGCTTCCGCGCAGACCGGGCACCCGGGAGCGCACACCGACACCTGGGCGGGGCCGTCGAGCCGCTCCGGGTCCACCGGCCCCGCAGACCCGGCCGCACGAGGCTCCGGCTCCGCGCGCCGCGACGCCGGAACCTGCGCGAGACGAAGAGCCGCCGCGGCCCGCCGGGCTGCCTCACCCGCAACGCGCTGCCGCCGGGAACCACGTGCCCGCTCCGCCATAAAAAACCCCTCCCCTTGTCAAACCGCTGCTCACCCAGAGCCGTCCAAGCGCTCGAGGCTGCTTTTGCGGCCACGGCGGCGCCACAGCACACCAGCATGGCAGCCTGCCGGGCACAGTTCGCAACACGGCGGGCGATTTTATCCGGTTTGACCGTCCCGGAGTGCGGTTATCTCCGCCCCGCACCGTGCCGTCCGGCCCGGTGCGGGGGCACACGCCCCTGGAGGATCCACCGGATCGCATCGCCGAGCGGGCAGGTGATGTAGGTCCATCCCGCCTTCGCGGCCAGCGTGCGCGGAGCCCACGTGCAGCGCGCCAGGCCGTGCCGCGGTGAAAGTGGGTGACGATCGGCGCACGGCGGTGTGACTTACCGTTCGCGCGGGTGACAACACCTCCGGTTTCCCGGCGTGTTGTGCGGCGGCCCGTTACGAAGACCCCAAGACGTTCGGGATCGTCGAAGGGACCGATGTTCCATGCGCTTCGCCCGCGCCGCGGCCACCGTTCTTGCCGCTCTGCTCCTGCCGGTCACCGCCCACACCGCCGCCGCGGCCGCGCCGGCGCGGGTGCGCGCCCCCGGGGAGACGGTGACCCTGCCCGTGCGGGACGCGCTCGACCAGCTGCCGGTACGGGTCGAGGACCGCACCGGCTACGAGCGCAGCAAGTTCAAGCACTGGGTGGACGCCGACAAGGACGGCTGCAACACCCGGCAAGAGGTTCTGAAGGCCGAAGCGGTCATCGCGCCCGAACAGGGCCCGCGCTGCGCCCTGAGCGCAGGGGAGTGGTACAGCCCGTATGACGACCGCTACATCAACGGCGCGCGCGAACTGGACATCGACCACCTGGTGCCGCTCGCCGAGGCATGGGACTCCGGCGCCTACGCCTGGACGGCGAAGCAGCGGAAGGCCTACGCCAACGACCTCGGAGACGCGCGGGCGCTCATCGCGGTGTCGGCGGCGTCCAACCGGTCGAAGGGCGACCAGGACCCCGCGACCTGGCTGCCCCCGGCCACCAGCTACCGCTGCCAGTACGTCACCGACTGGGTCGCCGACAAGATCCGCTGGGGTCTGACCGTCGACGCCACCGAACGCGACGCACTGGCCGGCCAGCTCGGCTGGTGCTCCGACGTGCCCATCACCGTGACCCTCGCCCGCTAGAGCAACCGGTCCGGCCGCGGCGTTCAGCTCGGTGCCAGGCGCATGCCCCGATAGCAGTCCGGCCGGATGCCGCGCTGGCCGGCATCCCGCGTACAGCGCTCCCGCGCCGCGCAGAAGGCCATGGGCGGCACGGGCAAGTGCACCGAGCTGGTGCGCGCCAACCCGCGCCCGCACGGCGCGCCCGCAGAAAGCCCACCCACGAACCAGCCCTCAGCCCGACCAGGTGTCGGCGAGGAGCGCGTTGACCAGATCGGGCCGGTCGCGGTGCGGGAAGGGATCCGTGCCCGCCACTTGGACCCCGCGGGCGCCGATCCGGTCGCGACGACCTCGCCGCTGACGGCGATGGCCTCGCCGAAGACGGCCGGCGGGCGGCGGCGGTCATCGCGACCACCGCCCCGTAGGAGTGACCCACCGCGTGGACGGCCCTCTACTCGTCGTAGGGCTCGTGGGCTGGCACCTGTCCGTCGGTGCGCCGCTGCCGGTCGCCGGTGAGCGCGACGATCCGGTGGACGGGCACCGAGATGGCCGGGTGGCCGCCTGTGGGGGAGAACCCCCACTCGGCCGGTGCCGGGCTCGTAAGAGGTCACCGTGCCATACAGCCGGTGCAGCACCGTCTCGTCACGCATTGCGCACTCGACGTCTAGGCACAGCATCCAGTCGTTGAGCCAGTGGACGGGCAGGTTCTCCATCTCGGCGGCTGCGGGACCGGGGTGATCGTCGTCGGGGACCCAGCTGTACTTGCCGACGACCAGGTCGTTGTAGACCTCCATCGAGTCGGGCCCGCTGTAGGCGGCCCGCCGCCCGAGCTGGGCGGCGCGCCGTACCGCCCGGGCCGCCGTCACCATGGCCGAGGGCCCGGCGCCCGGCCCGTCGCCTTCGGCGTCCGCCGGCAGGTAGGGGTAGGCGCGGCGCAGCAGCGCCAGCACGTCCCGCTCGTCCGGCCCGGCGCTGCCCCCCCGGCAAGGTCGGGTCCGAGGACGATCCGCTGCCGGTTGTCGCGGGCGTGGTCACGCCCCACGATCGCCCGCCCCCTGTCACGCTCTGCTACCCACGGTCACTGTGACACAAGGCCCCTACGGCCACTAAGCGATCAGCTCTTCCGCTCACCCAAGACGTCACCTCAAGGGGTGTCGGACGGCGTAGAAAGGCGCTGGCAGGCGTGCTGCGGGGCCGGTTGAATGTCGTGGTGAGCGACTACTGGACACCCGCGCATCAAGCGGTCGAGCAGGAGGACGCTGAAGCTCTGGCCCGGTTGCTGGCAGCGGGAGCCGATCCCGATGAGGTCTTCAGCAACATGACGCTGCTGACGCACGCGATCGACGCCGAGGGCGATGGGGCCCTGCAGAGCGGGCAGCCGCTGACTGTGCACACCACGGCCGTATTGCTCGCCTTCGGGGCAGATCCGGAGCTCGCAGACCCTGACGGCCGCACGCCCATGGACATGGCCGACCACTACGGCCACGACCTGGCGATGAAACTGCTGCAGACCCACATCAGCAGACGAGCCAGGACCCGGTGCGCTTGATGGTCCAGCGGCGGCGTCTGCTGCGATTTCCGGCACCTCCCCGGACGCCGACCACAACCACGCATGCCTCAGGCTCAGCCCACGCGTGTGCGGCGGTGGACCAGACGCATGCCGAGAGTGAGCAAGAGCTGCAGCCCGGCATGGTCGAACTGCTCCTAGACAGTGGACGCGCGGAAGAGATGGGCCAGTTGTCCAGCCTCCGCGGGCTGGCCGGCGACTGCCCGTCGCAGAACGTCAGCCGTCGGGCTCGCCCGCCGACCGGGCGGCGGCAGCGAGTTCGGCGCGAAGGCTCCTCCGCCCTGCGCCGGTCGCGTCCCGCTGCAGCTCCTCCAGCTCGGTTGGCTTTGTAGGTGAGTTTCAGGAACGTCTGATGCTCAGCGGCGGGAACGCTCGGTTCCACGGGAGAGTGATGTCGCTGAGTTTCGAGAACGCCCCGCTGCTTGCTTCGGGACCCTGGTTGTGCTCTGCACGACGAGGGGGCCCGGGTGCTGCCGAAGTCCAAGGTCGATCTGTACGCGGCGATCCGCCGTGATGCCAGGACGGGCATGTCGACGCGCGCGCTCATGCGGAAGTACGGCGTCGGTTTCAACACTGTGCAGAGGGCTCTGACCTCGGCCCTGCCGGAGCCGCGCAAGAAAATGAGGCCACGGGCAACGCGCCTGGACCCCTACAAGCCGGTGATCGACGCCATCCTGAAGACGGACCTGACCGCGCCGCGAAAGCAGCGCCACACGGTTAAGCGGATCTACGACCGGCTCCTGGACGAGCATGAAGCCGCCGACGTCACCTACCAGATGGTCCGCGCCTATGTCGCCGCCCGCCGTGAGGAGATCCGTCTCCAGGCAGGCAAGGGGGTGGTGGATGCGTTCGTCCCGCAGACCCACAGGCCAGGGGCGGAGGCCGAGGTCGACTTCGGCGATGTCACGGTGAAGCTGGCCGGCGAGCTGGTGACCTGCTACCTGTTTGCGTTCCGGCTGTCGTACTCGGGCAAGGCCGTGCACCGCATCTTCGCCTCGGCAGGGCAGGAAGCGTTCTTCGAGGGCCACGTCCACGCTCTCAACGTCCTGGGTGGAGTGCCGACCGGGAAGGTCCGCTACGACAACCTTAGAGCCGCCGTCGCCCAGGTGCTGGGCCTCTCCCGCCGCAGGATCGAAGCCGAACGGTGGACCGCCTTCCGCTCCCACTACGGCATCAACGCCCTTTACTGCCAGCCCGGCATCCGCGGCGCTCACGAGAAGGGCGGCGTCGAGGGCCAGATCGGCTGGTTCCGCCGCAACCACCTCGTCCCCGTCCCCGAAGTGGACACGCTGGCCGAACTCAACGAGATGATCGACCGTTGGGACCAAGAGGACGATGCCCGCCGCATCCGCTCCCGTCCCCGCACGATCGGCGAGTACTTCGCGGCCGAGCAGCCGTTGCTGGCGCCACTACCGGAGGAGCCGTTCGAGACCGGCCGGCTGTCCACACCACGGGTCGACCGCTACAGCCAGATCTGTGTCCGGATGAATCGCTACTCGGTGCCGGTGCGGCTGATCGGCCGCACCGTCCGCGTCATGCTCCACGCTTCCGAGCTCGTGGTCTACGACGGCCGCGAGGAAGTCGCCCGCCACGAGCGGCTCATCGCCCGCAATGGATCCCGCCTCGAACTCGACCACTACCTGGAGGCGCTGATCCGCAAGCCCGGTGCCCTGCCCGGCGCCACCGCTCTCGACCAGGCCCGGGCCGCCGGCCGGTTCACTCCCATGCACGACGCCTGGTGGGAAGCCGCCGTCAAAGCGCACGGTGAACGCGACGGCACCCGGGCCCTGATCGAGGTCCTCCTGCTCAGCCGCCACCTGCCCCACGAACACCTCGTCACCGGCCTCGCCGCGGCCCTGAAGACCGGTGCTCTCACCGCCGATGCCGTCGCTCTCGAAGCCCGAAAGGCAGCCGACGCCGACACCGGACGCGAAGAACCCCCGAAGCCGCCCTCCACCACCAGCCAGAGCGCCATCGCCCCGCTGCCCGCGGCCGTGAGGGCCAACCTGCCGCCCGACAAGCGGCCCATGCCCTCCGTCGCCCCCTACGACCAGCTCCTGCGGCTCCGCCGACCCGACCACCCCACTCCGTGAAAGAGGAGAATGCCGTGACCCTTCCCCGCCAGCGAGGACTCACCGAGCAGGCCGCCACCACCGCCGTCGACCAGGCATGCCGGATGCTCCGGCTGCCCACCATCCGCTCTCAGTTTCCCGACCTCGCCGAGACCGCGAGCCGTGAGCAGATGTCCTACCTCGGCTTCCTCGCCGAACTCTTGCTGGCCGAGTGCGACGATCGGGCCCGCCACCGCTCCGAGCGCCGCATTAACCTCCCTGTTTCGGTTGGTCGGCTGAGTTGGACTGATCATGGTGGGTTGCGGCTGTCGGCTGCTTCTGGCCCGATGGGCATGGCTGGGGCCCGACGCTCGGGTCGGGTGCTCCAGGGTTCCTCAGGTAGTGGACGGTCAGGGACAAAGCCGCAGGTCAAGTGACTGGTCTCGGCAGGGCGGCGAGGCATGCGAAAGCGTTCGCCAGTTCGTGGCGCCATGGCCAGGTGGCGGCGATCTGTAGGTGCAGGCGACGGGCGCCGCGGGTGATGCGGGCGGCGGCGTGCAGCAGCCGGTAGCGGAGTTTCTTCGGCTCTGCGGTGGCCAACTCGCCGCCCAGCAGGAGAGCTTGGGTCCAGGCGAGCAGGTCGATGGCGGCGAGGGACAGCTCCAGCCATGCGGCATTGATGGCGAAGTGCCGGGAGGGGAACCGGCCGAATCCGGTGATCTTGCCGCAGCGGATGCGGTCCTCGACGCGGGCGTGCGCGCGGTGGCGGACCTCCAGCAGTTGCAGGGAGCCCTGGCCGTAGGGGGTGTCGGTGAGGAAGACCTGGTGGCGCATGCCCTCGTCCAGGTCGAACAGGGACAGTTGGGCGCCGGGGTGGGGACGCTCACGGCGGACGATGATCCGGGTGCCATCGGGCAGGCCCGGCAGGTCGACCAGGCCGGTCAGTTCGGCGACCTGCGCGCCTTCTCGCAGGGAGCCGTCCTGTTCGAGGGCGGGATGCCAGACCCGCTCGGGCAGATGGCGTATCGCACGGCGGACGGGTTCGGTGATGGACCATCCGACGGAGAAGGAGGCGTGTATCCCGCGTGAGCGAAGGGTGCGGATGTGGGCCAGGAACGCCTTGGCGGATCCGGCGCTGTCGGCGCGGATGAGGATGCCGGTGCCGTGGCGGTGGTCGTCGGGAAGTTGGGCGAGCGCGGCATCCAGGACGCTGATGTGGTCGGCGGCGGTGTTGGCCGCGGCGTTGCCGGGCCGCAGCACACCGGCCAGCGCTTCCCCGGTGTTGTCCAGGAAGCACAGCAGCGGGTGGTAGCCGAAGCCATGCTTGTAGGTCGGCGCCGCGTGCTCCTTCTCGGAGTGGCAGGTGACGAGCGTGGCGTCGATGTCCAGGACCAGGCCGGGCAGTTCGTGCCCACCCGCGTACGAGGCAGGGATACCGCCCCGGGTCTCGCCCGCCTGCAGCCAGGCGATCGCGCGGGCGGTGGCACGGGCCGCGCGCAGGGCACCGAGGGCGGCGGGGTCGATGTTGGCCAGCAGGCGCCAGGCGGTGGGGATGGAGGCGACCGGGCCGAACACCTCGGGCTGATCGCGCAGCAGTGCCAGGTCGGCGATCGCCTCGCCGCCGTCGGCGAGCATCACTGCCAGGTCGACGGCGATCCGGCCCGGATCGTGGCCGGTGCCGCGCGGACGCAGCCGGCGCAGGGCGTCACTGAAGGCATGGGTCAGTCCGGTGACCTCGGCGAGATCGGCCAGCAGGCGGGATCCGGCATGACTGACCACCCCGCGCCCGTCAGTGGAGACGACGAGCCGGGGACGTGACCCGGTAGTGTGCACGTAGAAAGTGCCTTCCTGCTGGAACGACAGAAGCCTTAGACAAGCCCTATCGTCCCAGCTCAGAAGGCACTTTCGCGTTCCCGCTCATGATCCGGACACAGCCGCAAGTGAAACGCGCAGGCTAGGGCGAGCCTTGGCCGGCGAGGGCCAGTGCGTCAGGCACGAAGGTGGGCCGCCCCGCGTAGCGCGTGTGTGCCAGGGATGCCGGGGAGCAGTAACCCCTTCATCACTGAACCGCTCCCCGGACAGGCCAGAACCGGGTGTCCGGCTCGGATTTCCGGGGAGCGGTTGCCCGTACGAGTGCCAGGTCGGGCGATTAGTGCAGCTTGTACGCGTCGATCAGCGTCTGCTCCACGGAGTTGCCGGACGCGTCGGTCGCCCGGGCCCGCAACGACACCGATCTCGCGTCATTGGGGTGATGGACGACCGCGAACGCGTTCGACACGACGGTCACCGGCTTCCACGTCAGACCGCTGTCGAACGACGCGTCCACCGCCAACGTCCGTGGCACAGTGCCGGTGTTCGTCGCCTGGCGTTGAAGCGTGACGGGCACAATCAGCGAGCTACCCGCCGCCACCGAGTTGTCGTCGTCCAGCGTGGGCGTGAAGCGGATGACCGACAGCGGCAATCGAGTCCGGGTGGGGCCGGCGTGTGCGGAGTGGAACGTCCACTTGGCCCGCACGGTGGTGCTCACGTCGGCGGCACGGCTGCGGACCCCTTCGACGGACAGCACGTAATCACCGGCGTCCGGCGGGACTCTGAATTCTTCGACAGCGTCGGCACTTTCACCCACCTTCACGCCGTCCTTGTAGAGGACGATGCTCGACTTGTCCCGTAGCGAAGTACCGGCGTTGCCGGCTGCGTCTCCCCACAGCGGGACATTCACCAGGATTTTGTCGCCGGTCCTGGTCACGTATTCGACGTCGTACTTCGACTGTGGCAAAGCCGGTCCGAACACTCCTCGGTTAAAGGGCAGCTGGGTGGTTGTGCCCGCCCGGAACGACCGCGGCGGCGACATGAGCCTTTCCTCAAGCGCCCCGTCCGGACCCATCTGCCAAAACTCAGGTGACCAAAGCGCCTCGGGGGTGTAGTACTCGTTCCGTTCGCCAGGCAGCTCGACCGGCATGACCTTGGACCACCAGCCCGGCAGCCGCGGGCCGAACTTCGGAGCCGGGAACGACCATGCCAACCCTGACTTGCCCGGTAGCGGGACTGAGTACGTGGCGTGCACGCGACCGAGGTTTTCCTTCTTTTCCACGCGGGTGAACCCGGTGGGGAACGAACCGTTGGCGTAGTAGCCGAGACCGTAGAAGTCCCCCTTACCGCCGACCCACTGCGTGTTGTACTGCGTGACGAACTCGTTCGGCGGCAGCTCGGGGCCGACGCCGGCGGTCCACAGGTCGCTCGTGTCTCCGCCGTAGCGCACCCAGCTGAAGCCGTAGCCGTCGTCGTTGTGGCCGTTGTACCGCATGTACCTGACGTCAGCGATGCCCAGGGAGGCGTTGTCCGGCGGGGTGATGCTCGTCGGCCGCGTTGCCCGGAAGTCCAGGTCGACGCTCATGTCCTCGGTAAGGTCCAGCGACGGGTACACCAGCCATGAGGTGTGCCCGGCGATGAGCAGGCTGTCCAGGAGGTAACGTCCCTTGGGCATCCGGACCGATACGCGCCCTTCCGGGCTGAAGAGGTCGTAGTAGTCGCCGGTGTCAATGTTGTACGCGACGGTGCCGTAGTTGGCGGTGGCCGGTTTGCCGTCGAGACCGATGTGGTCGACGGTCAAGGTGTGGCTCTCCCCTTCGCGGGTGACCGCGATCGGGGTGAGCACCTGGGTGCTGCGCGAGGTCGCGGTCAGCAGCCCGGTGAACGTGCCGTCGAGCGTGCCCGGTCGCGTGTCGGCGATGACGTCGACCGATGCCGTACCGCCGCCCGGGATCGTCACGTGCGGCGTCGAGGCGGTCATCATGCCGGCCGGTGCGGGGCTCCCGTCGGGGCCGGTCGCGGTCACCGAGATGTCCAGCGTCACGTCCTGTTTGCCCGCGTTGTGGTACGTCACCGTTTTGCTCAGCGGCTGGTCGTCGTCGTGCGGCCATTCCTGGGTGCCGAGGACGAGGCTTGTCGGTTCCGTCGTCACCACCTGGCTGATCGCCCGGGCCGCGTCCACCCGGCCGGAGCCCTGGGCGAACGCGCTCAGCTTGGCGTTCGGCTTGGCCGACGCGGTCAGCGCGGCCTTGATTTGCTGCCCGGTCCACTCCGGGTGCTCCTGCGCCAGTAGCACGGCCGACCCGGCCACGTGCGGGGTCGCCATCGACGTACCGCTCAGCGCGACGTACCCGTCGCCAGTGGGGTCGCCGAGCCGGCCTTCGGCGGCCTTCGCAGCCATGATGCCCACCCCGGGCGCGGTGATGTCCGGCTTGATTGCGCCGTCGCCGACTCGCGGGCCACGACTGGAGAACGATGCCAGGTTGTCGTGGCGGTCCACTGCCCCGACCGTCAACGCGGCGTCCGCGCTGCCCGGTGACTGGATGGTGCCGTCACCACTGCCGCCGCCGTTACCCGCGGCAACCACAAACAGCGTGCCCGTCTTGGACAGTTTGTCCACGGCCTCTTCCAGCGGGTCGACCCCTTCGAAGTCGCGGCCACCCATGCTCATGTTCACCACCTGAGCACCTTGGTCGACCGCCCACTGCATGCCCGCGATGATTCCCGACATCATGCCGTTGCCGTCATCGTCGAGCACCTTGCCGTCGAGGAACTGCGCGTCATACGCCACGCCCTTGAACTTGCCGTCGGACTTGGCGCCTGTGCCGGCGATGATCGAGGCGACGTGCGTACCGTGGCCGTTGCGGTCCACGTTGTCCGAAGTGCCGCTGAAATTGCGTTCGGCTATCTGCCGGCCGGCCAGGTCGGGATGGGTTTCATCGACTCCGGTGTCCAAGACGGCCACCTTCACCCCTGCGCCGGTGTAGCCGGCCTCCCACGCCTGCGGCCCGCCGATCTGCGGGACACTGCGGTCAAGCGACGCGTGCATGACAGCGTCAAGCCAGACTTTCCGCACGCCGGCGCCCAGCACCGACTTCCAGGTGGACCCGTCGCGGCTCGCGCGCACCGCGGAGGAGTTGATGCTCGCCAGGTTCTGAGTTTGCTTGGCACCTGCCAGTTGCGCGCGGGCGACACCAGGTGCGTACGTCACGATCAGCGGGAGTGTGCTCCGCTTGCTGTCACCGTAGCCGGAGTCAAGCAGCATCGTCACGTCGAACAGTCGTTCGTCGACTCTTCCTTGCCTCACCAGGACAACCGCGTCCCGGGGAACCACGAATAGGTGACCATTTCGCTGGTACGTCGAGAAGGCCATCTTGTCCCGACCTTTGCCGGGCACGATGGTTTTGACCTCTCGCTTCGCATCGAGGAAAACGACTCGGTCGCCGGTCAGCAACGTGACCGACTGACCGCTGATGGGGCCGGCCGACGCGGCTGTGGCCCTCGGCGGTATGCCGAGTGTCATCCCGAGGGCGAGGGAGGCGACGGCCAAGAGACTGCCTGTTTTCAATCCGGCTGAACGCACGCGAAGTGCCTCCCAGAGAGTTTTCCGGGCGTTCGACGCCGAAGTGACGGTGGCTGCCGCCGTCGTCGCGACGAGGGAAAGCAACGCGACGAGTGCTCTCCACCCACCGCGTAGCGGTCTTACGATCTGCAATCGCATATGTCTTTCCTCCAAGAGGGAGAACTTTCGTGCCGCGCTGCCGCTGCGGCGGCAGCGCGCGGCCATCAGCGGACTGCCCACCCAGGCCCCCTACTGCGCAGGCTTTGACACGATTGCGTACGCATCAAGGCGAAACGTGAGGGCGCCGATGCTGACACGGTGGAACTCTGCCTGGGTGGGTATTTCGTGGTGTTACACGAACCGCCAGAGGTGATCGGTGGTGCCGTTTTCGTTGAACTGCACAACGTGGGGGCGTGGCCATCAGGTCGGCGCCCATGACCTTGCCAAATTTCCTATTGCGGATCAGCCGACACCCTCCACCGGAGCTGCCACCGTTGCCCGGGGTCAAGCTCCACGAGGGGGGTGCCCTGTTCTGGCGCTCACGTGGGGGGAGTTGTTGACACTGTGTTGATTCGTGGGGGGTCCTGCGCGGAGGGGACGCTATTGGACTGAACCAGTGCCGTCAAGGTTGTAGAACCGATCCAAGGCGCACAGAGTCAACCATGGCTGGATTGGCGCCATGCCGACAGCTGCACGGGTCGCGTTGCACACTCATCCTGGCCGAGTATCTCGGCAGCTCCTCTTGCCTGACCATGCGTTTTTGATCGCCAGCTCTATGGATCACTTTCGGTCATCTTCCGCGTTGCACGATCACGGGCCCTCGCCCTGAGGTGTACGGCTCGGCCATCTTGCATCAAAGGTGTAGACGTTTGGCCCGATGACTGGTGTGCTGCTCCTGAGCTATGCACCCGCCTACACCCTCAATCCCGGCTGTGCACAGCATCTTGGCCGCCGTGCAGCAACTCCCACACTTCGGTTGCTACTGACCTTTTAATTCGGTGGGTGTGCTGGTCAGGCGAGTGGGAGGCTTTTGGAGTGGCTTATCAAGCCTCGCCTTCGGCTGCCGGCTCGTCCCTTCCTCCTTTGTCGCGGCCTCAGTTGGCGGAGTCACGGCGTGTTCGGGCGGTCGAGTTGTTTGAGGAGGGCGCCTCGAATACGGAGATCGCGCGAGCGGTGAGGGTGTGGTGTGCCCAAAGTGTGCGGTGTCGGCGTCGGGTGTGGGAGGAAGGCGGCGTCCCGGCCCTGCGGCGGCGCGCTGCCACTGGTCGCCCGCCCCAACTGGACGACGCCCAGGTCGAGACTGCCCGGGCCGCGTTGGCGCGAGGTCCTCAGGCTTATGGTTTCGAGGCCGACCTGTGGTGCAGCGGATCCCGCGGCGGCGCAGGTATGCACGGTTTTTCCAGGAGGCGTAAACCTTATCGGCGCGCACTCGACTGGGGCGGACGCGTGGCTGGCCCAGCCCGATGCGGGGCACGCGAACCTTCTCCAACACGGGTTCGAACTGCGGTGAGTATCCGTGCTGTCCGGCCGTCACCACGATCGACATAGGCTTCTGACCCTGCTCGACTGCCAGGTGGAGCTTGGTGGTGAATCCACCACGCGACCTTCCCAGCCCGTGATCGCGGAGCTCGGTGAAGATGCCGCCCGGTGATTCTTTCTGCAGGTCGCCCTTCTTTCGGGCTCCGGCCGCATGCTGATGCGCGCTTCGAGGCCCAGTTCACCGCCCTGCGCTACTTCGCCCTGGACGGCACCGACCACGCCAGCCACAAGGAGCAGAGCAGCATGATCCGCCGCTACATCATCTGGCGAAACCGTCACGCAGCCGATCAACGACTACGACCCGTGGTCGACAGGGCGAACGTTGCCGATGCGGCACTAGCAGGAGCGGCACTGACCGTCTTCTGCTGTCGGTGGCTGGCCGGTTACTGACCGGGGTGGACGGCCTGGACGCCGGTGCCGGCGTAGGCCTTGGGGGTCAAGGTGAGAAGAAACCGCCCGGCGGGGTGGGCGGCGGATGGGCGGGCGGCGTGGATGGCGTGGACAGCGGCCCAGGAGTGGCCGAAGCGCAGCAGTTCGGTGGCGGTGACCGCGGCGTCAGTGTCGAACGCCTCGATCCGGATGAACCGCAGCCCCTTGATGTAGCCCAGCAGTCCGGGCCGCTCGGCGTCACCGGCCGTCAGCGACAGCACCGGCGCATACAGATCACCGAGCCCGCCAGAGGCCTGCACGTAGAACGCGGCGACCGCCTCGTTGAACGGATCCTTCGGGTCGTACAGAGCAGCGGCGGTCGTGTGGTCCAGGACGACCGAGATCGCCGCCACTAGGCGGCCGTCTGCGAGCCGTGGTGCGCCCCGCCCAGGCGCTCCAGCAGCGCCCGGGCCTTCGCCTCGGCCTCTGGGCTGGGCGCGCTGCCGAGGGCGGAAGCGAGCTCGGCACGGGCCAGCTCGGCACGCTCGGCGTATTCAGCCTGAGTCGGAGTGCCCTGCGCAAGATCCTCCACCAGGCTGCGAATGGTGGTGCCGTGCTCGGCCGCCAGCTGCGCCAGCCTGTCCCGCGCCGCCGCGCTCACCTTGATGCTCGTCTCATCTGCTGCCATATACCTCACTCTACCGCGCCCCTCTACTGCTGGTAGAGGAAACGTGACTATGCGGCAGCCCGCCCACGTTCGGAAGATCACTTGGGTGCGGGGCTCGACGTGTCCTATGGCCCGGAAGCCGGGTCACCGCCATCAGGGGGCGTTGGCCCGGCCGGGTCGTCCGGCCAGCCAGTACACGCCCGGATCACCGGTAGCCGTCACTGGCTGAGGTCAGGCAATGATCACGGAAGCACCGGGCGCGGAAATCCGGGAACCGCTCCGGCACGGTGGCCGGGCCTGGTAGAAGGCGCCCGGACAGGGGCCGCCGCTCTCCCCGTCCGGGCGCCTGGAGCCTACAGCCCGTGTCAGGGCCTCGGCAGCGGCAGGCCGGGCATCAGCGGGTGCCGCAGGTGCTGCGAAGGTCCGTCGGGCGGAATACTCTGTCGGTATGAGCGAACGAGGAATGCAAGAGCTGGCCCTGCTGCTGCTGACGGCGCTGGCGAATGCCCCTCGGCACGGGTATGCCATCGCCCAAGAGGTCAAGACCATCACCGACGGCCGAGTGGCGCCGCGTACCGGGGCGCTCTACGGGGCGCTGGACAGGCTGCTGGCGGAGGGTTTGATCCAAGTGGAGCGTGAGGAGGTGGTGGGCGGCCGGGCTCGTCGTATCTTCGCTCTCGCTCCCGCCGGGCGGGAGCGGCTGGAGGCCGAGGCGGAGCGGCTGGCCGCGACCGCCCGGGAGGTCAGGCGGCGTCTGGCCGCCGGTGCGGCGGCTCCGGCGTGAGCGATCCCCTCGCCCGTCTGTATCCGGCTGCATACCGGGCTGCTCACGGGCAGGAAATCATCGACGTGCACCGGGAGATGACGGCGGACATGCCGCGTCCGGCCCGGCTGCGTGCGGACGCCGACCTGGCCGCGCACGCCCTGCGGGTTCGACTGGGGCTTGACTCGGCGTCACCTGCGGGACGTTTCTTCGCCTTGGCCGCCCCGTTCGCGCTGGCGGCCGGTGCGGTGCACAGCGGGCTGCAACTGACACGCTGGTACGCCGGGCTTGTTCTCTCGCCGGCCCCGGTACGGGTACAGCTTTTCGCCATGGATGGTACGTGGGCTCTGTACATGCTGCTCTCACTGCTGGTGTGCGTCGGCGCGGTCATCGCCTTGACCGGCCGGTGGGGTCCGGGTGTGGGGATGGCCGTGTGCGGGCTGCTGGGGACGGCCATGCAGTGGGCCGTCGGCGATCACGCGTACGACAGGGGGGCCACCGCTCCGGTCGCGGCGTTGCTGACCGTCGCCGTCGTCCTCGCCTGCCCTCCGGATCGACGCGGTGACAGGCGGCTGTCGGCGGCGGCCGGAGCCATGGCTGCCGCGGGGTGGTTTCCCGTCGCCGTCGTGAATGCGGGGACCTATACAGAGGCCTTCGGTGTGACCACGGACTACGGCGCCTGGCCGATACTGGTCCTCGCCTTCACGGGGGCCGTCCTCGCCCTCCGCGCGCGTTCCTCAGGTCTGCGTGAGATGGGCGTGATGGCCGTGGCCTCTCCGCCGCTGGTCGCCTACTCCTACGCGACTGTCTGGGGCGATCTCCGGCCCGTCCTCGGCACCCTTTTTCTGCTGCCGGTCGCGGTCGCGCTCACCGCGTTCTTCCAGGCAGTGCGCCGCCGACGCTGACCCCTCCGTCACTTTCCGGCCGCCCGCCAACGGGCGGCCGGCTTTGCCGTGCCGACCATGTGTCTTGCCTGACGGCTTCCACGCGGGCAGCACACCGTGCCCCGCACACGTTGCAATGGTCCGTTTAGATGAATACTCTCTCCAGAGTTCTATCCGGGAGTGCCGTCTGGGCCAGCCGTGCGATCTCGGGGGTGCCCCGGCGAAAGGGCGCCCGCAGCGCGACGTGCAGTGACGCCCACCCGGTCCCTTCCGAGCAGAGAAGATCATTGAGTTGCCGTTCACCTTGTCCCACCCCGCAGCAGTGCTGCCGCTGATGCGTCGGCCCTTCGTTCCGGCGTCTCTGGTCGCGGGTGCCGTGGCACCCGACGTCCCGTACTTCCTGGCCGTCCTCGGCGTGTCCGAGACCAGCCCCCAAGACTGGTACGGGCCGCTCCTCAACGCCACGGAGACCCACTCCCTCGGTGTGGGCCTGGTGGTCAATCTGCACCTTGCCATCGGTCTGGTCGCCGCCTACCGGATGCTGCGCGCGCCGATCACAGCACTGCTCCCATCCGGCCTCCGCCTTCCGGAACCCGAGCGGACAACCGGCCCGCCGGCCAAGGTCCGCTACACCATATGGCTCCTGGTCTCCGCCCTGATCGGTATCGCCTCCCACCTCGCGTGGGACTCCTTCACCCACGGCGACGGCTTCCTGGTCACCCACGTGCAGCCGCTGCGCGCCTCGGCCCTGGGAGGCTTGACGGTCGCCCGGCTGCTGCAGTACGCGAGCACCGCCTTCGGCCTGGCGGCCGTCGGCTGGCATCTTTGGCGGCGCCGGGACCGTCTGGGCACCCGCCGCGGCACCGACACCGTTGCCCGCCTGGGTCCCGTCATGCGGTGGAGCGTGGTCACTCTGCTGGTTGCGGCACCCGTGCTGGGCGGCGCAGTCAACACCCGGGATGACTTCAACGCCTACCGCTATGTGACCGAAGTGGAGCACAGCCAACCGACTACCGTCGACCTGGGCGACGGCGCGAGCGAGACCACCTATCCCTCCAAGATGGTCCAAGCTCCGTGGGGGACCCTCGCCGAAGGCGTGTTGACCGGGGCCGCCAAGAGAGCGGGCGCCTCGTTCGCGGTCGCACTGCTGCTGTACTCCGCCACTTGGCAGATCTGCGCTATCTCGCGCCGGCCAGCGACGGCGCCCAGCCCCGCCCCCACGCCGCAACCGACTCAGGACGGGACGTGACGGCCCTCGGCAGACGGTTTCCGGGCCCCGAACGGCCGAGGTGCCTGGTTTCAGCCCCGGCGACGGGAGCGGGGTCGCGCTGCGCGACGTGATGCACACCCCGCACGGCTCGCCGTTGGCGAACTCACGGGCGGCTTCGACGTCGTCGGCCTGGACGGCCCGGAGGTAGCTCAACGCGCTGATGGCCGGTTCGCCGGATCGCGGGGCGAGTAGAGCGCCTGCCTGGCCGGCGGAGACCGGCCGGCCGGGCAACGGTCCATGGACACGCGGCCGCATGCGTGTGGCGCACGCCACATATGTGCTTCGGAACTTGGTCCTCGGCCGTTCCGACTGCTTCATCGTTACGGCTCGATCCGACGGCCGCCGTACGACGCGATCTGGAGACCCGGTGATGGACGTGCCCAGGCAATCTCCCACCGGCGCGGGTGTGGTGCTGCGCAAGCTCATGCCCCCGCCCGCGCTCTGCGGCTTCCTCCTGCTGCTGGCAGTGCTGTTCGCGGCTTCGTACGCCGTGGGGGCCGCCGCTGGGCCTGTCGCGCCCGGCATGCATGGCACGTCCGGCGGCAGGGGCGGCGGCACCGGTGGCACTGGCGGCAGCGGGGATATGGGGGACATGGACATGCACGGGGGAGACCACTGATGGGTGCGGAACCGGTGACCGCCCTGGTGACGACCGATCTGACCGTCGGCGGCATGACCTGTGCGGCCTGTGTGACACGCGTCGAGAGGAAACTCGGCAAGCTGGGCGGCGTCACGGCGAGCGTCAATCTGGCGACCGGGCGGGCCCGGGTGAGCCATCCGGTGGAGATCAGCCCCGAGGAACTCGTCGCAACGGTCGAGAAGGCCGGATACACGGCCGCCCTGCCCCAGCCGCCGAAGATGCGGCAGCGGGAGGAGGAGAACGGGGAGCCGAACTCCGAGGAGACCCGGCAGGAGGGTGACCGTCTGCTGATCACGGCCCTGCTCGCACTGCCCGTTCTCGTCCTGTCGATGGTGCCTGCGCTGCAGTTCCGCAACTGGCAGTGGCTGTGCTTCGTGCTGGCCGCGCCGGTGGCCGTGTGGGGCGCGTGGCCGTTCCATGCGCGGGCGGTGCGGGGGCTGCGGCACTCGGCGGCGACCATGGACACCCTGGTGTCGCTCGGCGTGATCGCCTCTTTCGCGTGGTCCTCCTACGCGCTCTTCCTCGGCGGCGCCGGTGATCCCGGCATGCGCATGCCGTTCAGCCTGGTGCCCTCGGCGTCGGAAGGCGTCGCGCACGTCTACCTCGAAGCGGCCGTCGCCGTGCCGCTGTTCGTGCTCGCGGGGCGGTTCCTGGAGGCACGGGCCCGGCGCGGGACCGGGGCGGCACTGCGGTCGCTGGCCGACCTGGCGACCAAAGAGGTGTCGGTCCGCGACGGCGACGGCTCCGAACGGCTCGTGTCTGCCGAGGAGCTGGGCGTCGGGCAGGTCTTCCTCGTACGTCCCGGGGAGCGGGTGGCCACCGACGGGCAGGTGATGGAGGGCAGTTCGGCCGTGGATCTGTCCCTGGTCACGGGGGAGAGCGAACCGGTCGAGGTCGGTCCGGGCTCGGCGGTCGTCGGGGGAGCCGTCAATGCCGGCGGGCTGCTGCTCGTACGGGCCACCGCCGTCGGGGCAGACACCCAGCTCGCACGGATCACCCGGCTGGTGACCGAGGCGCAGGCCGGCAAGGCGAAGACGCAGCGGCTGGCCGACTCCGTCGCCGGTGTCTTCGTTCCGGTCGTCCTCGCGCTGGCCGCCACCGTGCTCGGGTTCTGGCTCGGCGCCGGGGCCGACCCGCAGGCCGCCGTCACCGCGTGCGTGGCCGTCCTGGTCGTCGCCTGCCCGTGTGCACTGGGACTGGCCACGCCGACCGCACTGATGGCCGCAACCGGACGCGGGGCCCAGCTGGGCGTCCTGGTCAGCGGTCCCCAGGCGTTGGAGGGGCTCCAGCACCTGGATACGGTCGTAATGGACAAGACCGGCACGCTCACTTCGGGGCACATGAGTGTCGCCCGGGTCACGGCCGCACCCGAGGGCTTGGGCAGGGACGCGGTGCTGCGGCTGGCGGGGGCGGTCGAGCAGGGCTCAGAGCACCCGCTGGGGCGGGCTATCACCGCGTACGCCTGCCGGGCTCTGCCCAAGCGGCCGTTGCCGCAGGTGAGTGGGTTCACCGCAGTGCCGGGGCGGGGAGTGCACGGTCGCGTCGAGGGACGACTGGTGGAAGTACTCGTCCCGGAAGACGACTTGCCCGCCGCCCTGGCGGAGGCGTTGGCGGCTGCCGAAGCCGCCGCACACACGGCCGTGCTCGTGCGCGTGGACGGCGTGAATGAGGCACTGATCGAGGTCGGGGATGTCGTACGGCCCGGCAGTTACCGGGCTGTGGACCGGCTGCGGCGCCTGGGCGTGAAGCCCGTGCTCGCCACCGGCGACCGTCAGGCACCTGCCCAGGCCGTCGCCAAGGCCCTGGGCGTCGACGAAGTACACGCTCGCTGTACCCCCGAGGACAAGGCCGCTCTCGTACGGGACCTGCAGGAGCAGGGGTACCGGGTCGCGGTCATCGGCGACGGTGTGAACGACGCCGCCGCGCTGGCCGGCGCGGACCTCGGCATCGCCATGGGCACCGGTACCGACGTCGCCATCGAGGCTGCGAACGTGACGCTCGTGCGCGGCGACATCGAGGCCCTGGCGGACGCCGTACGGCTGGCCCGGCGCACGCTGGGCACCATCCGCGCCAACCTCGTGTGGGCCTTCGGCTACAACGTCGTGACCGTGCCACTCGCCATGGTCGGTCTGCTCAACCCGATGCTCGCCGCGGCGGCGATGTCGGTCAGTTCGCTCCTGGTGGTCGGCAACAGCCTGCGGCTGCGCGCCTGGCAGCCCGCTCCCGCGGTCCGGAGGCGTACCCGATGACCGACCAGAACCTCTGGCGGCCGACCCGCCGCCGGCTCACCGACACCGTGCTCGCCGCGCTCGCGCCCATCGCCGCCTGCGGGCTCGCCCTCGGCGGGCTGAGCGTGTGGACCGCCTATGGCAACGCGGGCAGCCCGGCGCGGATCACGGTCACTGAGGGACGGGTCTTCCTGCCGACGGGCGACAGCACGCAGACAGCGGCATTCTTCCGGATCACCAACAGCGGAGGCTCGCAGGACCGGCTGCTGAAAGTGACCTCCGCCGAAGCCAGCGGTGCCACCACGCTCAGCCGCCACCGTATGGTCACCGCCAACACGGCATCCAGGCAGACGGTGACATCGGTGCCCGTCCCGGCCGGCGACAGCCTCGCCATGTCCCCCTCCGGCCTCGACGTGATTGTGCCGGTGAATGGCAAGTGGCAGGCCGGTGATCTCATCGCCTTCACGCTGCACTTCGAACGCAGCGGGGCCGTGCAGAACCTTGCTGTGGTGGTCCGCCCGGGCCAGGACGGCGCGTGAATACCCCGTGGACGCAACTTCGACGAGCGTCCACGGGGAGGGGGCGTCCTCACGCAGCTGACGGCAGGGCGCCGACGAGCGGAGTGTCGTCGACGGGCAGACCGGCGTCAGGCCGACGCCACGGTCAGCCGGTCCAGGGCGCCGGCCTTGGCCTGGGCCACGAGGTCGGCGAACTGCTCCTCGCTCATCTGCACCTGCTGCCCGAAGTCGTCGGTGATGCGCACCCGCTTGTCCTCGGGTGCATCCGAGTCCAGGAAGAGCTGCGGACAACCGCAGTTGCACACCGTTCAAGCAGCGCAGCCACATAGGCCGCTATGCGTTCGGATGGAGGCTCTTCCACCTCGCCGTCGACGTAGCGGTCGCACAGCTCGTTGAAGACTCGGCCGGCAGTCTTGTCGTCCGCCGGCCTCTCGCCTTCCCAGACAGCCAGGTCGTAGCTCATGCCAGGAGACTCTCACGCCGCTCTGACAGCCATAAGAAACAGCGTCTTAGGGTCGTTGTCGCGGGCGTGTGCGCGGGCCTCGATGAGCTTGGTGAACGCCAGAACCCGCGGCGCCGCGTGTCCCTTGGCCCGCTCGAAGGCGCCCTGGGCCATGTCCACGGCCTCGGAAGCGAAGCCGCGCAGCAGGGACTGCATGGCCATGGTGGTCAAGACGTAGCAGCCGAGCTGGACGTCACGGCCGGCCCGGACCAGGCGCAGGGCCTGGATGAAGTGGCGCTGGGCGGCGTCGTGCTGGCCGACATCGAACGCGGTCCACCCGGCCAGCCGGGAGAGCTCCGCGGTGACGGAGAACAGCTCGCGGCCCACGGCGTCGGAGAACGAGCCGCGCAGCAGCGGGGCCGCGCGCTCGGTCAAGCACGCGGTGACGGAATTGGCCTTCCAGTTCCCGCCGCCGTACTTGGAGTCCCAGTGGCGGGCCTCGTCGGCGGCGTCCCGCAGCTCGTCGAGGTCGGCGCGGCCGACCTGCTGGCCGCCCGTGTGGTCGGCGGACCCGTCGGCGAGGGTGACCAGCCAGCGGGTGACCGGGGTGGTGAAGGCGGACACGGCGAAGCCGGATCCGGTGAGGAAGTCGCGGCGGTTCACGCTGCTCCAGAACGAGGTGCCTATCCGGACCGCGTCCGCGCGGTCCCGGGGGACATCCAACCTCACATCAGCATCCGGTGTCTCGGCCTCGCCCCGGTGCGCCCGAGCACGCCTGGGCCCTGGCAGCCTCGCCGCGCGGCTCCGGGACCTCACTGGAGCCCCGGCCTCGCTGGAAGCTGCGGCCTGAGCAACGTATTGCTGTTCTCCCGTCCTTCCTCTGCACGAGGAGGACGGGAGGCGGACCTTCTCCGGAGTACCGCCACACTCGCCCTACACGCCCGGTACCGTCTGAGACGCAAGAAGCAAGTTCGACGCAACATGGCGCATACCGACGGGAGTTCAGGTGACCCAGGTGCGGCCCAGCGAGCAGATGCGCGAGCTCGGAGTCGTGCAGCGCGGAGCCTCCATCCTCGCCGAGCCGGCCCGCGCCTTCGACCTTCCGGCCGAGCGCCGGGAGGCCGAGCAGACCGTCGAGCAGTTGTTCTCCGCCATGCAGCGGATCGGTCAGACTCACCCGTTCGCCAAGGGAATGGGACTCGCGGCGCCTCAGATCGCGATCGGCCGGGCCGCCGCCGTGGTCCAACCCCCCGACCCCGGCACCCCGCCGATCGTCCTGATGAACCCCCGCATCACCGACCGCTCCGACGAGACGGGGGAACAGTTCGAGGGCTGCCTCAGCTACTTCGACGTCCGTGGCCTCGTTCCGCGGCCGCTGCGGATCACTGTCGAGACCACGACCCTGGAGGGCCAGACGGTATCCGCCGTCTATGAGCGTGGGCTCGCACGGTTGATCCACCACGAGATCGACCACCTGGACGGCCTGCTTGACACCGCACGGATGCGGACCGGCGCCGCACCCATCTCCGTCGAGGAGTACCGCCAGACCGGCCGGGCATGGACCTACGAGCAGTAACGGCCGGCCGACGACGGAAACCGTCCACGCCGCCGGCGGACCGAAGCCAACCGGGCTACAGGGACCGGCAGATCTCGCGAGCCTGGCCCAGATCCTTCTTCACCGTTGCGTCGAAGTCGAAGACTTGGGCGTGGCGGTCCTGTGATCGGCGAATGGCCTGTGCGAGCTCCTTGTACTTGGGGTCGGCCGCTGCCGCCGACGCAGAAAGTGCTCCGGCTGCCGCATAGCGGTTGAGGGCGACTTCGCCGGCAGGGCCCTTGGCCGTGTACTTCTCCGGGTCGAACCCGTCGAGCGCCTCGCAGGCGGCACGCGCATCTGCGGCCGGGGTCCCGTCGACAGGGGAGTCGGAGTCGGCGTTCATCGCCCATGCAGCGCCCATCCCCGCGGTGCCGAGCACGAGCCCGGCGACGAGCGAGAGCACCACGGTCCTCGTGCGGGTGCCGGGCTGCTCGTAGGAGGTCGAGGTGGGCGCGAGGGTGGAAGGCTGCTGTGGCTGCATCCGGCCAAAGGTAGCGTGACCGGCCACGGACCAGGCAGGCACCCCTACATGCCGCTCCAGCGGCTTGCGGCGACCAGACGGCTGGGCCGCCATGTCGAGTGCGACGGCCCTGACCAACTGCTTTCCCCCTCCCTCGTTGCGATGCATCCGATGACAGTGCTGGATTCCGACCCGGCTGTGACACTGCTGGACGGCTGCGCCTGTGCGCGACCCCAGTGCAGACCTGGCCGTCGCGGGATGGGATGCGTTGAGGAAGTCACGTGAGTCCGTCCGTTCGGCCCATGCCCCACCGCGCCTCGGCAAGGATCAGGACCCAGAGGCGGGACGGCGGGGAGAGGGAACCGCGCTCAGGAGTTCCCACAGAGGAGTAGAGCCGGCGGCCCACCGGGCGAGCAGATGGCGGTCGACGAGGTGGAGTCGCTGGGAGCGGGCGAAGGCGACGGCTTTGTCCGTGAAGCGGCCGTTGGTGACCAGGACGACGACGTCGCCGTTGTGGACGGGCCTGCCGGTGCCGTTGAGGACGTGCAGGTCCGGGGTTCCGACCGCAGAGCCGGCCAGTCCGGCCTTGCGGTGCTTACATTGGATCACCCACAGGCGGCCGAACGGGTCCCTGGCCTTCACATCAGCGCCATTGTCGCCAGCCCCACCGACTCGGATCGCCTCGGGGTAGCCGTCACGGCGCATCAGATCTCGTACGGCTTCTTCGAACTGCCGGTGGTGCAGGGCGTCGATCTGCGGCATCGCGTAGCGCAGGCCCTGCTCCCGCACCCGGTTCCAGCGGGCGGCCTCCCGGCGCCGGTGCACCCATACCCCGCCGGCCGCCACCGCGACGAGCAGCAGCACGATCGGCACCCAGGGGTGCGCGGCCAGCCACCGCAACGCGCCGACCATCAAGCTCCACACCACGGCGAGCACCAGGAGCAGCAGACCGGCCTGCTCCCAGCCGAAGGCCCGCCTTGGGCGGTAGGAAGCCGGGCGACGCCTCGGCGTGGAACGGCGTCGAGAAGCGGGAGACGTACGGGGCTGGCGTCGGGCGGGGGAACGGCGAGTGCTCCGGGATCGAGGGCTCATGTGCCGGCCTGCGAGATGCCGCTCACCAGCTGCTCGATCACGTTGAAGATGCCCTGGCCCAGCGGGGTCGGCGCGATTACGATGCCCAAGGCCAGGACGAAGAGGGCAGTGTTGCGTTCCTCGACACGGCTTCGGGCCTGAGTCCTGCGGCGTAACCGCATCACCACGATGACCGCGAGCAGCACCCCCACGTTGATCGTCACCATGCGAACCCGCTCCCGCCCCGTCCTCGTCTCCTGCACTGTTCCTGGCTGCCCTGAAGGGCCGGGGAACAGTGCAGCCGATCAGGCGACCGAATCGCAGCGGGTCAGTGAACGTTGGCGGAACGTCGCCGGACGCTGTCCGGTTACCGCCCGGACACCCGTTCCCACAGGTGAAGAGGTAGAGGGACCCGAGCGGCCGTTCCGGCCCGGCGACCGCACTCGCCAGAGAAGAACCGGCCTCGACACCGGCCAACAGCAGCTCCGAGCAGGGCCGGGCCGGCGGCAGACAGCCATCCACAACGGGTGACTGCGGCCTCTGTCGTGGATCAGACGGTGAGGAGCTGGTCGGCGACGGCGTCCAGTTCCAGGGCGTGGGCACCCTTGACGAGCAGGACGTCGCCTGGGAGGAGGACGGCGCGGACGGCGGCGCTGACCGTGTCGGCGGTATGCCGGTCGGGGGCGGTGTGGGTGGCGGCGGTGTAGGCGTCGGCCAGGACGTCGGCGCCCTCTCCGCTGCCGACGACAAGGAGGTGGGCGAGGCCGGCCCGGGCGGCGGCGTCAGCGACGCGCCGGTGCCACTGGACGGAAGCGTCGCCGAGCTCGGCCATCTCGCCCAGGACCGCGATCCGTCGACGACCGCGCCCCACTTCGGTCAGTGCGTCGAGGGCGCCCAGGACGGACTCGGGGGAGGCGTTGAAGGCGTCGTTGATGACGGTGACACCGTCGGTGCGGGTGGTGACGGCCATGCGTCCTCCGGTGGCCATCCGTGCCTCGGACAGGGCCGTGGCAACGGTGTCGAAGGGCACGCCGGCGGCGAGCGCGGTCGCGGCGGCGGCCAGTGCGTTGGTGGCGTTGTGCCGGCCGTAGACGGTGAGTTGGACGGCCGCGGTACGGCCCTGGTGGTGGAGGGTGAAGGTCGGGCGGCCCTCGTCGGTGGTGATGTCGGTGGCGCGCACGTCTGCGCCCTCGTCGGTTCCGAAGGTGAGGATCCGGCCGTCGTGTTCCCGGCGCATGGCGGCCACGAGCGGGTCGTCGGCGTTGAGGACGGCCGTGCCGGTCGCCGGGAGGGCGCGGACGATCTCGGCCTTGGCCTCCGCGATGGCCTCCCGGGAGCCGAACTCCCCGATGTGCGCGGAACCGATGCCCAGGACGGTGGAGATACCGGGGCGGGCGATGTCGCACAGGGCCTGGATGTGGCCCTTGCCGCGCGCGCCCATCTCCAGCACGAGGTACCGGGTATCGGGCCGGACGGAGCTCACGGTGACGGGGAAGCCGATCTCGTTGTTGAAGGAGGCATGGGTGGCGACGGTGGGGGCGTGAGCGGCCAGGACGTGGGCGAGGAGGTCCTTGGTGGTGGTCTTGCCCGCCGAGCCGGTGATGCCGATGGTGACGCCGTCGTAGCGCTGGTGGACGGCGCGGGCGAGGTCGGACATGGCGGTCAGGACGTCAGGGACAAGGACGGCCGGGACGTGCACCGGGCGCTGGGCGAGCGCGGCAACGGCTCCCTGCTCGACGGCGAGGGCAGCGAAGTCGTGGCCGTCGACCAGAGCGCCGGTGAGGCAGGCGAACAGGGAGCCGGGCGAGGGATGGCGGGAGTCGAACGCGAGCGGCGCGTCGACGACGGGGGTGCCGTCGGTGGTGTCGAGTACGCCCCCGGTGGCGGCGGCGATCTCGGCGAGGGTCATGGGGATCATCGGACCGGCTCCTCGGTGTGCGACAGGACGATGCCGCGGCGGGCGTAGAAGCGGGGCAGGTCGGCCCAGGGGACGCGGTGGGCGCGCTGGCTGTGGCCGGGAAGGCCGCTGGGGTTGTTGATGCGCAGGGCCGTCTTGTCGGCGCCGACGGCAAGGACGAGGTGGCCGCCCTTTGAGGCGGGGTGCGGGGCGAGTGTCCGGATCGTCTTGTGGACCGAGATGACGACGAGGGAACCGGCGTGAAGGGCGTCGGCGATCTGCGTCTCTGCCAGGTCGGTGTGGACGGTGGCGGTGATCGCAGGCCATCGGCGGGTGACGTAGGCGGCGAAGGGCCGGTAGATCAGACCCGCCACGGTGTCGTCGGCGCGTACGTAGGCCCCGGCCTCGCACAGGTCAGTCACGAGCGGCATGACGGGCGGGACCTGCTCACCGAAGTAGTCCAGGGCCATGCGCAGGCAGGCGATGCCGCAGGTGCGGTCGGCCCAGAACGCGTCCTCGTCGGGGTCGGCAGCGCCGGACTTCTGCCACAGGGGGTCGTCACGGACCGATCTCGTCCCGGCGATGAACTCCGGGACGAGATCGGGTGATTCCCACTGCGAGTAGTACGGGACCTGGTGGAGCGTCGATCGGTCGGGCATACCCGTCAGTGTCACCCGCAGCACGTCGGGAGGCTGGTTGAACGCGCTGTCGACAGGCCGGTCAGCCGGACGGCAACCCGCGCGTGCGCGGGCTTCCATGCCTCTGCTTGCGTCTCTGGGCCATGGACCGCCCCGTCTCCCGACTTGGCCGGGTTACCCGGCTTCAGAGGATCAGCGGATCCCGCCAAAGCCGCCATGGGTGGCACCCGTCGCCCGTAACGTGAGGCGGCATGAGTGTGCTGATCATCGGCGGCAGCGGCTTCCTGGGTGCCGAGCTGGTACGCCAGGCGGTGTCCGCGGGCCGTCGCCCGGCCGCCACCTTCCACTCCCGCCCCGGCAGCGGCGACGGGGCGACCTGGCATCACCTCGACCTTCGTGACCCCGCCCGCCTGGAGGAGGTCCTCGACACAGTGGCTCCGGCCGCGGTGATCAACGCGACGAGCGGCGGCGCGGACTGGGAGGTCACCGCCGAAGGCGGTATCCGCCTCGCCCAAGCCGCGGCCGAGCGCGGCATCCGCCTGGTGCACGTCTCCAGCGACGCCGTCTTCTCCGGCACGGGCCGCGGCTGGTACGACGAGTCTCGCCTTCCGGATCCGCTCACGCCGTACGGGGCCGCGAAGGCGGCCGCCGAGACCGCCGTACGCCTCCTGTGCCCCCACGCAGCCGTCGCCCGCACCTCACTGATCATCGGCAACGGCCGCTCCGAACACGAGCAGTTGGTGCACGCGCTGGCCGCCGGCACCCGGCAGGGCGCCTTGTTCATCGACGACATCCGCTGCCCCGTCCACGTGGAGGACCTCGCCGCCGCCCTGTGGGAGATCACCGGGTCCGCCACCGCCGGCGTGTTCCACCTGGCCGGCCCAGACGCCCTGAGCCGCTACGAGCTGGGCGAGCTCATCGCACGCCGCGACGGGCTCGACCCCGCCCAGCTGCCCTCCGCGCGCCGCTCGGACACGGGACTGCCCGGCGGGCTCGACGTACGACTTGACAGCCGCGCCACCCAGCAGAAGCTGCACACCCGGCTCCGCGGCGCCCGCGAGTTCCTGAGCGGGAGCAGCCCGGGACAGACCTGACGGGCGTTCCTTCCGGCGCTGTGAAGAGGGGGCGGGCCCCTGCGAGGCGGTCTTTCAGCGGCTGCGGGAGAGGAGCCGGCCCGGCCGGCAACTGCGCGCCGCCGGACACGGTGATGCGCTCGAGGCCCTCCGCACGGCACTATCGACACCATGACCTCGCTGCTCCAGGCCGCCCCCCAATGGACGCTCACCGCCGTCCCCTACGGCAGCCCCGACGCCCGCGCGCTCGCCCATGCCCTCCACCAGGAGCAGCTGGCCACCTACGGCACCGCCGACGACCCCGAAGCCACCGAGGAGGCGGAATTCAACGCCCCCAACGGCCTGTTCCTCGTCGCCCGGTTCGGGGACGGACCGGCACTGGCCTGCGGTGGCTGGCGCACTCTCAACGCCTCGGCTGCCGAGATCAAGCGGATGTACGTCGCACCGGCCGCTCGCGGGCAGGGACTCGGGCGCCGGATCCTCGCCACTCTGGAACAGGACGTGCTCGGCCGCGGCCCCACCGAGATCCTGCTGGAAACCGGCATACGCAACGTCGCCGCCCTCGGCCTGTACACCGCATGCGGCTACGAGCCGATCCGCTCGTACGTCCCCGGCCGCAACCCCGAGATCAACCGGGCACTGAGGAAGGTCATCCGGCCGCAGCCGGCGTCCCACCCCCACACCGGCCTTCTCGTGCAGCACGCGCCTCAGGCCCAGGATCCGGTGCGGGTGACGGGACGAGGGTGATGTGCATCCACGGCACGGCGTGCTCGCGGAAGGAGTGGCCCAGTGGTTCGATGCCGCTCTGGTCAGCGAGGCTGAACCCGGTGACCATGGCCATGTCGGAGTCGTCGGCGATGGACACGAGCTGCGATCCGCAGTCGGGACAGAAGCCGCAGCGAAGGGTGGGGTAGGGGAACCACCATTTCGGCTCGCCGCCGGAGCCAGTCCAGCTCAGCGAGTCCTTGGGGAACCCCACCCACAGTACGGCGGGCCCGCCGGACACCCGAGTTTCTCGCTCACAGGAGCACAGGTGCGGATCGTCCGGAATACCTCTGACCTGGTAGGAAATGTGGCCGCACGCGCAGTGCCCTGTCCGGACCGGCATCTGGGGACCGGTGGTGGAGGCAGTGTTCGGCGACAGGCTGTGGGCAGCCTCGGTCGGCAGCGACGAAGTGGGCGCGGTCTGCTGGCCGACAGCAGGCGATGAGCTGGTCATGGGAGTCCTCGCTTCGAGACGGGCCCGGCCTCCTGGGGTCGGGCAGGGACTGTCAGAGGGCGAACGTGCCGACGGCCGGTTCGGAGACGGGCTGGCGTACGGCCTTAGGGATGCCAAGCCGGGTACGGGCCTGGTGAAGGGCGGCGAGCTGGTCGACGGCCGGCCAGCCCCAGTCGAAGAGCTCCAGAGCCTGTTCGGGCGTGGCCAGGATGCGGATGTAGGTACGGCCGGTGGCCGGATCGACAGGCGCAGGCCCCAGGCAGGTGAGCGCGGCGGCGTACCGCAGACGGGAGCACGATTCGTCGGGAGCGGCAAGGTGCCCGATGAACAGCGGCTCCCCGACCTCGGCCGCGGCCTCCTCGCGGCTCTCCCGGCGCAGTGTGAGCACAGGGTCGCCGCGGTCCTGGAGTTCGGGAGTGCCACCGGGCAGGCAAGCCGCGCCCGTGTCCGGCTCCAGTAGCACAAGCACGCGGCCGTCCGGGGCAAACAGCCAGCCCCACACCTGGTGTACAGGAAGGTGCTCCGGAGCCGGACCGGTATGGAAGGGGAAGTGGTGCCGGTCGCGGGCGGTGCGCAGGACACCGGCCCGGTCCAGAACGGTGGGGGCGATCGGGAGACCGTCCTCCAGCAGGACGGGGCCGGCGGCGTTGATACGGGCGCGCAGCGCGGACAGAGCCCGGCGGGCGTTGTCGGGCGACATCAGCTCGGGCAGTCGGGCGGGTTCGACGAACTCGACCGCCTCGATCTCACCTGCGCGGGGCCGGATGGCGGCGATCTGCTCGTCGTCCCACGTCCCGCCGTCGAAGACGTGCAGTACCTCGCCGGGAAACCGCATGGCGGGGCGCGCGTTGGCGCCGGCGGCGGAGACCCAGTCCACGGCGAGCCCGCGGTCGAGTGCCATCGTCACGCCGAGCTCTTCGTACAGTTCGCGGGCGGCGGCCCGGGCGGGTGACTCGCCCTTGTCGACCGCGCCGCCCGGCAGGAGGCGGGTGTCGCGGTAGCCGACGCGCTCGGTCAGGACCCGGCCGCGCCGGTCGGTGATCACTGCGGACGCTCCGGCCCACACGGCCGCCTCGGCGCGTTGAGCCCCGTACTGCTCGTCGGTGAAGGTGCTCGGTGTTTCGTCCGAGGTAGGTGTGGTGGTCATCGTGGACTCCAGTTGTGCGGTGCGCGCGGAGAGTGCGGGGGCGTGCCTGTCAGGCGAGGAGCCGGGACGGATCGCCCGGGACGGGGCCGGGGGTGAGCCTGGTGAAGGACTCGGTGCCGATGATCTCGTTGCGTTCGGGTTCGGGCAGGCGGGCGAGGATGCCGGGCAGGGGCCGTTCGCGTGCGACCTCCCCCTGGTGGGCAAGGATGGCCGACCACTTCACCCCGGCCCACGGGCTGACGTCGACGATCGTGGTCACATACGCGTCGGGGACGGTCAGCACGCTCTTCCCGACCCTCTCCAGCAGGGTCCCGAGCCGGCCCACGCCAGCCTCCGAATGCGTGGCCGCGTACAGGGCCGACGGCTGCCAGGGGGCGCCCGCCTCGGGGTAGAGGTACTCGAGACCGGCGGCCTCGACGGCGAGCAGGGTGATCTGGTGGGTGCGTACGTGGTCGGGGTGGCCGGTCAGCTGGCCGAGAGCGTCGTGAGTGACGACGATCTCGGGGCGGAAGTCGCGGATGTGGGTGACGAGACGGCTGACGGCCTCGTCGAGGGGCGCGTCGACGAGGCGGGACTCACCAGGGGCGGACTCGGGGTTACGGGCATCGCCGTAGCAGAGCAGCCGCGGATGCCCGGCGCCCAGGACCGCGAGAGCCGCGGCGAGTTCGGGCGCTCGCCGGCTGGACGGCGCCCAGGTGGCGGCGACGACACCGGTGCGCGCTCCGGCGGCGTGGTGCTGGGCGAGTACGCCGCCGGCCAGGAGGCTCTCATCGTCCGGGTGCGCGAACACCCCCAGCAGCGACGGCAGCGGCGGGCTGTTCATGACGAAGGGTTCTCCTCGAAGTGGTGGGGGCGGAAGGTTCAGATGACCGGCGGCCGGCCGGCGGTGGTGAGCCGGTACACGGCGCGCCAGCTCATCGGGCGCCGCAGCTGCGTACGCCGGGTCGTCCAGCCCTCGCGCATCCCACGCAGCGTCTGACGCAGCCCGCCACCGCGTACGGCACGGACCACGGTGATCACGGTCCACGCGCCCAGGTAGAAGGGGAGGAGCGGGGCGGGGAGGTTGCGGTGGGCGATCCAGATCCGGTTGCGGGCGGCGAGCCGGTGGTACAGCGCGAGCAACCGGTCCCGCAGCCGGGCGGTCACGGCGTCCGTGACGCCGACCCGCTGCCCGAGGTAGCCGCGGACCGACCCGTACCGGGCCGTCAAATCCGCGAACACCAGCTCCATGACGGCGGCGGGTGCGCGCCCGTACCCGGGCCACTTCAGCTCCCGGCCCGGGTGGGCGGCGCGCCAGTCGGCGGTGAGCCGTTCGGTGGCCAGCTCGGTGAGCGCGAAGTCCTCCCCGACCTGCTCCGCGGACACGCCGAGCAGGGTCAGCACGAACGCGGCGATGAGCCCGGTGCGGTCCTTTCCGGACGTGCAGTGGAACACGACGGGGCCCTCGTCCCCGGCGATGATCTCGATGGCCTGCCGGATCTCCGCGTGCCCGTCCTCGGTCACCTCGGCGAACCGGTCCGCGAGGTACCGCCACGGGTCGAGGGCGGGGTCGATCTCGGCCTGGTCGTACGGCCGGTGCTCGATGCTGCAGTTCGCGTACCGGAACCGGTGCGCCTCGGGCACCCTGCCCTTCGCCTCGATCTCCCACGGGTAGCGCAGGTCGACGACGGTGCGGACGCCCAGCCCGAGGAAGCGCTCCCAGTCGGCCCCCCGCAACTTCCCGAGCGAATCGGCCCGGTACACCCTCCCCCACGCAACGGTCCGACCGTCGACGGTCCGATATCCGCCCAGGTCACGGAAGTTGTGCAACCGCTCGAACCCGATGTGCCGCTCCACGCGTACGCCCCCCATGTTCGCCGACCTGCCCGGTGCCGACCGCCCATCGTAGGCGGCGGCGGCGTCGGCGCGGGCGGGGCAGGAGGGCGTGGTGCCGGACACTGCCCGGTGAATGGCCCGCTGCGCTAGGATTGACGGACCATCATTGCGGCCCGACGGGCTTCCGCTCCGCGTTCGCGGACCAGGAGGACATGCCCCCACCCGCACGAGTCACTTCGTGCTGCCTGGGGGCATTCTCTTGCTGTTCCGTGAGTCCGCGGCGTCGTTGGCCAACCGCACCCTCCTCGAAGGACGGCTGACGGATCTCCTGACCGAGAACTTCCTCCATAGGCACGGGCACAAGCCGCATCCCTCCGAGGTCCGTGCCTGGGACCGCAGCATCCCGGCGCTCACCCACACCCTGGTCGAGGCCGGCCTCGGAGAGGTCGAGATGCTGCTGGAGTACGGACTGCCTCTCACGAGCAAACGGGCGGACGTGATACTGGCCGGCGTGCACCCGACGAACGGCGAGCCGTCGTACGTGGTCGTGGAACTCAAGCAGTGGAGCAGCGCGTACCCGGAGGGCGGCGACCCGCTGCGGTGCCGCATCGACGCCTACCCCGATCCGGTCCTGAACCCGATCGAGCAGGTGCGGGGGTACTGCGACTACCTGGTGTCGTTCAACGGCGCACTGGAGCGGGTCCCCGATGCGGTGACGGGCGTGGCGTACTTGCACAACGCGACCGAGTTCGCCGTGGCCGGGCTCCGCGAGGTCGAGGAAGACCACCGCGGCCGGATGTTCACCGGGGAGCAGCGCGGGGCGTTCATGGACTACCTGCGCGCGCTTGGCCCCCAAGCCCGGAGCCGACGCGGCCGACGCCCTGCTCCAGGGGAAGGTTCGCCCCTCCAGGCAGCTGATGGCGGTGGCTGCTGAAGAGGTGCGTGACAGGGAACAGTTCGTGCTGCTGGACGAGCAGCGCCTCGCCTACGAGACGGTCATGGCGGCGGTGCGCAAGGCCCGCAGGGCCAACCACAAGCAGGTGGTGGTCGTGACCGGTGGCCCCGGGTCGGGCAAGAGCGTGATCGCCCTGTCCCTGCTGGGCGACCTGTACCGGCGCGGTGTGCCCGCCGTCCATGCCACCGGCTCCCAGTCGTTCACGAAGACGATGCGGAAGGTCGCGGGTGCCCGCAAACCCGAGGTGCAGCGGCTCTTCCGCTACTTCAACAGTTTCATGGAGGCGGAGCCGAACGACCTCGACGTCCTGGTCTGCGACGAGGCCCACCGCCTCCGCAAGACCTCCGCCAACCGCTACACCAGGGCTGCCCTCCGAACGAACCGCCCGCAGGTGGCGGAGCTCATCGACGCGGCCCGCGTCCCGGTGTTCCTGCTCGATCAGCACCAGGTCGTGCGGCCCGGCGAGATGGGAACGGTGGAGCAGATCCGGCAGGCTGCGGCCGATCAGGGCGTGGACTGCCAGGTGGTCAGGCTGGACAGCCAGTTCCGGTGCGGTGGCAGTGAGTCCTATCTCCGCTGGGTCACCGACCTGCTGGGGCTGGAGGGCACCGGCCCGACGGTGTGGGAACCGGACGGCAAGGTGCACCTGCTGATCGCGGACAGCCCCCAGGCTCTGGAGGATTTCCTGGTCGCCAGGCGCGCGGAGGGGTACGGCGCCCGTCTTTCCGCGGGCTACTGCTGGAAGTGGACAACGAAGATCACTCCGGACATGACCAGGCTGCCGTCCGACGTGGTGATCGGCTCGTGGTCGAAGCCGTGGAACCTGTCCGGCGACCATGCCGTGCTCGGAGCGCCGCCGGCCGCCCTGTGGGCGACCGATCCGGCCGGCTTCGGCCAGGTCGGCTGCGTGTACACCGCGCAGGGCTTCGAGTACGACTGGTCGGGCGTGATCCTGGGTCCCGATCTGGTGTGGCGCACCGACCGCTGGGTGGTGGACCGTACGGCGTCGAAGGACCCCGTTTTCACCAGGGCCACGCCGGACGAGGATGTCGACCGCCTCATCCGCAACACGTACAAGGTGCTCCTCACCCGGGGCATGATCGGCACGATCGTCTACTCGACGGACGAGGAGACCCGCGCGAAACTCCGCTCCCTGGTACCGCCGTGCGGTCAGGGACCTGCCCGCGGGTGACCGAGGCGGCGGCCGGGGCGCCGGGTCCGGCAGCGGCGTCCCCGGCCACCGTCCGCGAGCCCTCCCCTCACCCTGCCGTCGGGCCGTGTTCGGGGGTGGGGCGGGTTTTCGGGGTGTCGGGGTGGGTGGTCTGCCAGGAGTGCCAGAGCGACGCGTAGGCGCCGTCCGCGGTCAGGAGCTGGTCGTGGCTGCCGAGTTCGACGATCCGGCCGCGGTCCATGACCGCGATGCGGTCGGCGTCGCGGACCGAGTCCAGGCGGTGCACGATGGAGATCACCGTGCGGCCCTCGATCAGCGCGGCGAGCGAGCGCTCGACGCGGCGGGAGGCGGTGGAGTCCAGGAGGGCCGTGGCCTCGTCCAGGACCAGTGCGTGCGGGTCGGACAGCAGCAGCCTGGCCAGGGCCAGTTGCTGGGCGGCCGACGGGGACACCGGGGCGGCGCCGGGGCCGATCTCGCTGTCGAGGCCGTCGGGGAGGGCGCGTGCCCAGTCGGCCAGCAGGACGGTGTCCAGGGCCTTCCACAGCCGCTCGTCGGGCGGGGCCTCCTCGCGGGCGAGCGTGAGGTTGTCCCGTACGGTGCCGGTGAAGACGTGCTGCTCCTGGGTCACCAGGACGATCTCGCGCCGCAGTTGGCCCACCGGAAGGTCGGCGATGTCGGCGCCGCCGATGCGTACGGTGCCGCGGGTCGGGTGGTGCACGCCGGCCAGCAGCTTGCCCAGGGTGGACTTGCCCGCGCCCGAGGCGCCGACCACGACCAGGCGCTCGCCGGGGGCGATGTCGAGGTCGATGCCGGACAGGACCTCGCGGCCGGGGCCGTAGCCGAAGCCGACGCCCTCCAGCCGGATGGCGTGGCCCTCGGTGGCCGCGGGCGGCCGGGGCTCCTCGCGCGGGAGCCGGTCCACGCCGAGGATCCGGCGGAGCGCGGCGTTGCCGATCTGGAGCTCGTCGGTCCAGGTGAGCAGGTCGTTGAGGGGCTCGCCGAGGGCCTGCACGTACAGCACGACGGCGGTCAGCGCACCCAGCCCCACGGCACCGCGCTGGTAGGCGAGCCCGCCGATCAGCAGGGTCAGCGCCATGGGCACCATCGTGGCGAGGTCCAGGCTGGGGAACCAGATGGTCTGCAACCAGGTGGTGCGCTGCCTGGTGCGTACCACCTGGTCGACGGCGGCGCCGTGGCGCCGCACCTGGCGGGGGCCGAGCCCGAGGGCCTCGACGGTGGCGGCGCCGCGCGCGGTCTCGTGCGTGACGGCCAGGACGTCGGCCTCCTGGGCGAGCAGCCGCTCGTAGGCGCGGGTGGCGCGCGGCCGGTACCACCAGGTCGACAGGACCGCGAACGGCACCCCGGCCAGCAGCCCCAGCGCGAGGAGGGGCGAGGTCAGCAGGATCGCCGCGAAGGTGAACACCAGGGTGACGGCGGCCAGGGCGATGCGCGGCACGGCCTGCCGGATGCTCTCGTTGAGCCGGTCGGCGTCGGTGGTGGCCCGGCTGAGGAGGTCGCCGGTGCCGACGCTCTCCACCTCCGACAGCGGCAGCCGGAGGACCCGGCGGACGAAGTTCTCGCGCGTACGGGCCAGGACGCGCTCGCCCAGCAGGGTGGCCTGGGTGCGGGCGGCTCGGGCGAGGAGCGCGTGGCAGAGCAGGATCGCCACGAAGGCCAGGGCCAGCAGGTCGACCCGTCCCGTGGTGGTGCCCGCCTTGACGGACTCGACCAGGTGGCCGAGGAGCCGGGGCCCGACGAGGCCGGCCACCAGGGCGGCGGCGAACAGCGCGAAGGTGAGGAGCAGCCGGGCGGCCTCGCCGCGGAGGAACGCGCCGACCCAGGCGCGGACGTCGGAACGGTCGGCGAGAGGCAGCCGCCCCGGGTGGCCGGACGCGCCGGCGGGACCGGTGGCGGTGGTGGCGGTGCCGGTGGTCGCGGCGGAGGCGGACGGCGGGGCCGGGGAGGCGTTGCCGGACGGGGTGGTGGCGTCGGTGCGGTGGGCGGGGGTCGTCGTCACGAGGGCACTCCTGCGGAGCGGTCGGTGCTGCCGGGGACTCGGTCCGCGTCGAGGCGGATCTCTCGGTCGGCGACGCCGTGCCACAGCGGGCTGTCGCTGAACACGACGGTGGTCCGCCCGGCGCGCAGCGCGGCCACCCGCTCGACCACCCGGGCCTCGGTGTGGGCGTCGACGGAGGAGGTCGGGTCCTCCAGCACCAGGACGTCGGGGGCCGCGAGCAGGGCCCGCGCGAGGACGAGGCGCTGGCGCTGACCGCCGGAGAACGTCCGGCCGCCCTCGTCCACCCGGGTGTCCAGCCCCTCGGGCAGGGCCTCGACCACGTCGGCGGCGTCGGCGGCGTGCAGGGCGCGGTCCAGTTCCTCGGGCGACCGGGCGGTCCGGCCGGTCAGCTCCTCCCGCAGCGTGCCGCTGAACAGGGCGTCGGCGGGCCCCGACCGCAGGACGCGGGAGCGCAGTTCGGTCGGGTCCACCCGGTCCAGGGGTACGCCGCCGAGCAGGACGGCGGGGGTGTCGTCCCCGGCGACCGGAGGGAAGGTGAGCCGGTCGGCGAGCTCCCCGGTGCGGTCCGCGGGGGCGGTGACCACGGTGAGCCGGCCCGCCTCGGCGGTGACACCGGTGTACGGGTCGGTCAGCGCCGGCGGCCCGGGCGGCAGCGGCTGGGGGTGGACGGGCGGGGTGACGGCCGGGGTGAGGCGCAGCAGGGTGCAGACCCGGCCGGCGGCGACCTTGGCCAGGCTCAGCGTCTCCGCGGCCTCGGTCGCGGTGCTCACCGGCAGGGTCAGGAAGGCGGAAGCCCCGTAGAACGCGACCAGTTCACCGGCGGTGATGGTGCCCTGGAGCGCGAGGCGCGCACCGAGCCAGACGATGCCGACGGTGACGAGTCCGGGCAGCAGGACGCCCGCCGCCTGGAGCCACGCCTCCATCCGGCCGGCCGACTCGCCGGCGCGCCGCACCTCCTGGCTGGTGCGGCGGAAGCGTTCGGCGAAGCCGGCCTCGCCGCCGATGCCGCGCAGGATCCGCAGGCCGGCGACGATGTCCCCGGCCTGCGAGGTGGCCACGCCCATGTGCTCGCGCTGGGCCTCGTCGCGTTCCTGGAGCGGCCGCAGCAGCGGTCCGATGCCGAGGACGGCCGCGGGGACGCCGATGAGCACGGCGAGCCCCAGCACGGGCGAGGTCGCGGTGAGGGCGACGGCCACGAGCACGGCGGCGAACACCGCGCCGATGGTGCGCCCGACGACCTCGAAGGCGTTGCCGATGCTTTCGACGTCGGCGGCGGCCGAGGCGGCCACGTCACCGGAGCGGGCCTTGCCGCGCAGGGTCGCGCCCAGCCGGACCACTTGGCGCACCAGCACGCGGTGGGTGTACGACAGGGCGTGCGCCTCGGCGCTCACGGCGGCCTGGATGAGCCCGGCGCCGGCCACGGCCTGGAGCACGCCCAGGCCGAGTGCCGTCAGCGACCACAGGTACAGGCCGCCCTGGCCGGCGCCCCGGCCCGCCTCGTCGATGGCCCGTCCGATGACGAGCGGCACGAGGGCGAGGGGCACCATCCAGACGGTGCCCAGCACGGCGCTGAGGACCAGCGGCCACGGCCGGATGCGCACCAGCCACCACAGATACGCCCAGGGGCCGCGGGCGTCCGCCTCGGGTACGGCGGCGGGCGCCACCGATGCGTCGAAGAGCCGGTTCGTCACAGGTACCGGTCCCGGGTGGCCGCGCGGTCGACCTTGCCGGTGCGGGTGTGCGCCAGCTCGGGCACCGCGACGATCCGGTCGGGGACGAGGTGGTGCGGCAGGGTGGCGCGCAGCCGGGCCCGCAGCGCGGCGGGGTCGGGGGCGGGAGCGGTGGCGTGGACGGGGCCGGGAGCGGTGGTGGTGCCGTGAGCAGGGCCGGTGGCGTCGTGGGCGGAGTCGGTGCCGTCGGCGCCGGTGCTGTCGTGGGGTGCGGGGGCGTCGCCGTGCGGCGCGGGGGCTTCGGGTGCGAGGACCACGAAGGCGACCAGGGCGGTGTGTTCGCCCTTGCTGTGGGGCGCGGCGGCGACCGCGGTCACACCGGGGAGCCGGCCGATGGCCTCCTCGACGTCCAGCAGGTCCACCCGGTGGCCGCGGATCTTGACCTGGTGGTCGACGCGGCCGTGGAAGACCAGGGTGCCGTCGGCGGCCTCGTGCACCAGGTCGCCGGTGCGGTACCAACGGGCGGGGCCGCCACCGAGGTCCGCCTCGACGAAGCGGGCGGCGGTGCGGGCCGGGTCGTCGAGGTAGCCGGTGGCCAGCTGGGGGCCGGAGACGAACAGTTCGCCGGGGCCGTCGGGCGCGTCCGGGCGGGGCACCACCGCCTGCCGTACGGACGGCAGCGGGCGGCCGATCGGGACGCCGTCCGCGAACGGGTCGCCGCCGGAGGGCTGTTCGGCGTCCGCCGGCCCGGCCACGGTCGTTTCGGCCCCCGGGCCGGCGAGGACGGCGCTGTGGGTGACGAGCGCGGTCTCGGTGGAGCCGTACGTGTTGAGCAGCCGGACGCCGTCGGCGCCGAGCCGGTGCCAGCGCTCCAGCATGTCCGGGCGTACCGCCTCACCGCCGATGACGACGGTCTCGACGCTGCCGGGGAGCTTCCGGCCGGTCTCCAGCAGGTGGCCGGTGTAGAGATGCCAGTAGTCGACGGGCAGGTTGATCAGGGTGACCTCGTGGTCGGTGAGGACCCGGTCGAGGTCCGCCTCGGCGTCCCCGTCCAGGACGACCAGGCCGCCCGTCAGCAGCGGCGGGAGGTTCTCCTCCAGGCTGGTGTCGCCGTCCGCGCGGGTGAAGTTGAGCGACACGGTGTCCGGGCCGGCCCCGTACCGCTCGATCAGGTGCGGCAGTACGGCGTGCAGGGCGCGGTGGGGCACCGCCACGGCCTTGGGGGCGCCGGTCGAGCCCGAGGTGAACAGCACGTAGGCGGGGTCGTCGGCGCCCACCGGCCGGCCACCGTGCCGGACCGGTGCGCGGGAGGGGGTCCAGCGGGGGCGCAGGACCCGGTCGACGGCGGGCAGCGGGCCGGTGTCGGCGGTGGCGATCAGCTCCCGGCACCCGAGGGCGCGCAGGGCGTCGCCCGCGCGGCCGGCGTCCTCGCCGGGCACGACCACGTAGCCGCGGCCGGCGGCGAGGACGCCGAGGATCGCGGCGATGTCCCGGACGCTGTGGTGGGTGACGACGGCCACGGGCGGGTGCGGTCCCGGTGTGCGGGTGGCGACGAGGTCGGCCACCGTTCCTGCCCAGGAGGCCAGTTGGCCGTATCCGACGGTCATTCCGTTGTCGATGACCGCCGGCCGCTCGGGGTGCGAGCGGGCGGCGGCGAAGAAGGGATCGAGCACGCTGGGCAGGGTCATGGCAGGTGTCTTCTTCTCTTGTCCGTCCGGGGGGTGTTCAGCTGTCCGCCGCCCCGGCCGCACCGGGTGCCGCCGACCCGTGGCCCACCGCGTCGAGGAGGGCGGTGAGCGCGGCGCGGTGGCGGGCGGCGAGGTGGCGTACGGTCGCCTCGTCGTGCAGGGCCGTGGAGTACCACCACTCGGCGCGCAGCACGTCGTCGTCGGTCGTGGCGATCACCTCGATGAGGTGGGGCCGTGTCCAGTGCGGGGCGGTGATGTCGCCGATGGGCTCCGGTGCCACGTCCGGCAGCACGGTGCGCAGCGGCAGCGCGTCGGCGTCGTCGCCCTCGAAGTCGAAGGAGACGTCGCTGGGCGGGGCGGCGCGCAGGGCGGCCGAGATGCGCGGCCGGCCGTGCCGGCTGAGCGCGCCGAACCCCACTCCCCCGCCGGGCAGGGCCGCGAGGTGGCCGACGGTACGGGCGAGCCGTTCGGCGGCGGTGCCGGGTGCGAGGTCCAGGCGTACGGGCACGGTGGTGGTGAACCAGCCGGTCGTGCGGGCGAGGTGCGAGTCGCCGACGGCCTCCTCGCGCCCGTGCCGCAGGACGTCCACCCGGACGGCCGGCTCGTCGAGCCATCCGGCCAGCGCCTCGCCCAGGGCGTGGAGGACCAGGTCCCCGGGGTGCGCGCGGTGGGCGCGGGCGGCCGCGTCGAGGCGGGCGGTGAGTTCCGGCGGGAACTCCTCCCGGTGCGTGGCGGCCGTGCGGGCGGTGTTCACGGCCCGGGGGTCGTCGGCGGTGTGGTCCAGGGGCACGGTCGCGGGGGTGCGGACGACGTCCGTCCACCACTCGGCCTCCGCCTCGGCCTCGGGTGTACGGGCGTGCTCGGTGAGCGCCCGGGCCCACTCGGGGTACGACGTGCCCTCGGCGCACCGGGCGTCGGTGCGGCCGGCCTCCAGCGCCGTGTACAGCTCCTCGAGGTCTTCCAGGAGGACCGACCACGAGACCATGTCGAACGCGAGCTGGTGGACGACGATCAGCAGCCGCCCCGGCCGGATCGGGCCCGCGTCGAAGCGGACGAACCGGACCACCGGGCCGGTCGCCGGGTCGAGGGCGCCCTGTTCGACCGCGCAGCGCAGGGTGATCGCGGCCGCCAGGTCGGCGTCGGCCAGTTCGGAGATGTCGACCGTGTCCAGCACCGGTCCGAGGGCGGCGCCGGGCGGGCCGTCGAGCGCGACGGCCGCCACCTGCTGGCGGGGCCTGCGGGCCGGCGGGGCCACGACGGTGAGGCGCAGCGAGGCGTGCCCGGCGACCAGGCGGCGCACGGCCTCGGCGAACAGCTCCCCGTCGAGCCCCGGCCGGGTGGTGAAGAGCAGGGCCTGGTTCCAGTGGCCGCGGTCGCCGCTCTGCTCCTCCCACGCCTGTTCCTGCGGAGGGGTGAGCGGGACCGGGCCGTGGCCGGCGCCGGGCGGGGCGGTGTCGGCGGTACGCCGCCGGGCGGCGCGTTCGGCGACCAGTTCGGCCAGGCGGGCGGTGGTCATCGTCGGTACGGCCAGCTCCCGCAGCTGCACCCGGACGCCGAAGGCGGCCTCGATGCGGCGGGCGGTGCGGATCAGGTCGAGGGAGTCCACGCCCAGGTCGAGCAGCGGGGCCGACAGGTCCGCCTCCGGTGTGAGCACGGTGCCGCCGAGCCATGCCTCCAGCCGGACCCGTACGTCCTCGACGGCCGGAGCGGCGGGGTCGTCGCCCGGGTGCGCGGCGCCGGCGGCGGGGTGGTCGGGATCCGTGACCGAGCGGTCGGGGTGTGCGCCGGGGGCGGGTGCCGTGGGCGATTCCGGGGCCGTGTCCGCGGGGCCGGGGCGGGTGGGGGCGGTCATGCGCCGGCCCCGCCGACGGCGCCGTCGGGGCGGCGCACCAGGAACGGCCCGATGGCCAGCGCGTCCATCGGCAGCCGGTGGAAGGTGGCGAGGGCGTCGCGCGGGCTGCACACCACCGGTTCGTCACGGCCGTTGAAGGAGGTGTTCAGCACCACCGGGGTGCCGGTGTGCCCGCCGACCTCGCCGATGAGCCGGTGGTAGAGCGGGTCGACCTCGGCGGAGACGGTCTGCGGCCGCGTGGTGCGGTCGCTGTGCACCACGGCGGGCATGACGGCGGCGCCGGCCTCGGTGACCGGGGTGGTGACGATCATGTACGGGAGCGGGGTCGTCGTGCCGATGAGGGCCTCGGCCGCCTCCTCCTGCATGCTCGGGGCGAACGGCCGCCACGCCTCGCGGTCCTTGATGCGGACGTTGACCCGGTCGCGGGTCCCCTCGGGGTTCGGCACGGCGACCATGCTGCGGTGGCCGAGGGCACGGGGGCCGCCCTCGGCCCGGCCCTGGAACCAGCCGGCGACCCCGCCGGCGGCCAGGACGTCCGCGGTGGCGGCGGCGATGTCCGCCGGTTCGGTGTAGGCGGTGCCGGACGCCTCCAGGACACGGCGGATCGCGTCGGCGTCCCACTGCGGTCCCCAGGCCACCGAACCCTCCATGGGCCGGATGCGGTCGCCCTCCTGGGCCGCGCACCAGACCGCCGCGCCGAGCGAGACGCCCTGGTCGCCGGCGAGGGGCTGGACGAAGAGGTCCTGGACCTCGAGCATGCGCATGAGCTTGCCGTTGAGCGTCGCGTTGAAGCCGACGCCGCCCGCGACGAGCAGGGTGGTCTCGCCGCTCTCCCGGAGCAGGCCGCGTACGAGTGCCATGACCGCATGCTCCAGGGCCGCCTGGGCCGTGGCCGCGATGTCGCGGTACTCGAACGGGTCCCGGTCGGTGACCTTGGTGTAGCGCCCCACGCGGGGGTCGAAGCGGCGGACGGAGCGGTTGGGGGCGTCCGGCAGCACCTTCTCCAGGTGCCGCAGCCAGTGCCGGATGGTGGCCGTCTCCTCGTCGGTGCTGCCGGTGGACCGCAGGTCGGGCGGCACGACGCCGACGGTGAAGTCCTCGTCCGTGAAGTCGAGGGCGCCGCCGAAGGTGAGGTCCCGGGGGGTGCCGTACGAGGCGAGGCCCATCATCTTGCCCGCGGCGTCGGCGCCGAGGCCGGCGTACTCGCAGACCGCCGCGTAGAAGTAGCCCAGTGACCAGCCGGGCGTGTGGCTGCGCAGGGTCTTGATCTCTCCGTCGATGCCGACGGCGAGCGTGGTGCTCACATCCTCGCCCTGCCCGTCCAGGACCAGGATCGCGCCGCGGTCCCGTCCGGAGAGGTGGTAGGCGCTCGCGGCGTGGGCGATGTGGTGGTTCACGAACGTCAGGCGCGGGTCGCGGGAGCGCGGGAACAGCGCCTTGGGCAGCAGGTGCTCCAGTGCGGCGGCGTCGTCGGCGAACCAGTCCAGGCCGCGGTCGCCGAACAGCTTGGGCAGGTCCCAGCCGTGGGCGACGACGTCGATGTCGTCCAGGGTGAAGCCGCCCTCCGCGAGGCAGTGCGCGGCGGCGTTGAGGGGCGCCTCCCCGTAGGCGTGCTTGTTCCTGGTGAAGCGTTCCTCCTCGGCGAGGGCGACGACTTCGCCGTCCACGACGAGGCAGGCGGCACCATCGTGGCTGGCCCCGGGCCAGCCGTTGACTCCGAGCACACGCATGGTCAGTCCCCAAAGGTCGGTCGGGATCATGCGGTGCACCCCGCGCCTCATGGGCGCGGGGTGCACCGGTCACGCGGACCGATCTTGTCGACCCGGGGAGTTGTACACGACCTTCGACGTTGTGCGGAGATCGGCGGCGAAGATGGCGGACGCCGCCTTGAGCACCTCGTTCGCGCGCCGCAGCTCCTCCACCTCGCTGCGGAGCCTGCGCAGTTCGGCCCGTTCGTCGCGGGTCAGCGCGCCGGGGGCGCGGCCGGCCGGGGAGGCGGCGGGCGGCGGGGCGCCGTGGTCCCGCCAACCGGGGTCCTGGCCGCGGGCCGAGGCCCGGTCCGGGCCCCGCTCCGGGCCGCTGTCCGGGCCCCGGTCGGCGGCACGGGGGCGGCCGCGGTCCGGTGCACGGTCCGTGGTCCGGTCGGCGTCGCGGTCGGTTGTCCGGCCGGTGACCCCGTCCGTTGTCCGGTCTGTTATCCGGCCCGGGGTTCGGTCCGTCGTCCGGTCGGTGACCCGGCCCGTTGTGCGGTCCGTTGTCCGGCCCGGGGTTCGGTCCGTCGTCCGGTCCGTCGTCCGGTCGGTGGCGCGGTCCGTCGTCCGGCCCGGGGTCCGGTCCGTTGTGCGGCCTGCGGTTCGGTCGGTTGCGCGGTTCTCCTGGCCCCGGTCCGTGGGCCGGTCCGGCACCCGTTCGGAGCCCCGGTCCACCGCCCGTTCCGCGGTCCGGTCCCGGTTCCCGCCCGGACCGCGGTGCGGGGGATGGTCCGTCCCCCGGGCCGCGTGCCATCCGGGTTCGGGGTCCGGGTGGTGGCCCGGAGGACTCGGCGCGGGCCGGCGGCGACCGGCACGGAGCGGCTCCCGGGGAGGTTCCCGTTCCGCTCCGCCCGGGCACCGCCGTCTCAGGACGTCGCGGGCCTCCAGTTCGCTGCTGACACTGTGCCAGCGGCGCGACCACACCTCCTCGTCCCCACCGCACGCGGCCACATAGGCGAGCGTCACCTTCAGCGAGGGTTTGTGCAGCCCCCGCGCGGCCTCGGCGAGGGTGGCCACGGAGTAGTGCGCCCGTTTCGCCATGGTGCGGTACGACGGGTTCCCGGCCCGCCTCCGTAGAATGCGCAAGTCGTGGGCGAACGCCTCCAGTGGTCCTGCAGTTGGGTCCAGTAACCGCTCTGGCCTGGGCATGTTTCCCCCCTGGTACTCGGTTGTCTCGACGAGGCACAGGTCCCGCGGGCCGTACAACCGTGGTCAGCGGCGTCCGGTCCCGACGGGACGATCAGCCGGAGGCTGCCGGCCTCCCGGCAGGGAGACCTTCGCATCCGATCCGGGGTCATTGGTACATGCCAGTGACATACACATCAACTCATCAACCAACTATTCAGGCCAGCGGTCGCAGCCGGTCGCACCGTCCCCCGAGCGCGGCCGTCCGCTCCCCTCCTACCCCACCGGGCGTCTTCCGCTTCGCGCCGAACGGCCCGGAGTTGTACAGGGGCACTCACTGTTCGCGCCCCGTACAACTTCCCCTCGTGTACAACCCCTCACGCTCTGCAAGATCGATGGCAGGCGATACGGCCGAAACCGATGGGATTGGGTGGCGGGTTGGTGGACACAGCACGCAGCCAGACGGAATCAGCAGCACTGGAAGGCGTCTACGAGTACCGCAGCCGTCCGCTCGTGGAGCCGGACTGGCGGCGCCTGCCCGGGTGGCGCGACGTCACCGCCGCCGAGTGGGCGGACCCCCAGTGGCAGCGCGCCCACTGCGTCAAGGACGCGAAGGGCCTGCGCGCGGTCATGGGCGACCTGCTGGACGAGGGCTTCTACGAGGACTGGGGGCAGGACCGGCTGCACCGCGCCACCATGTCGGTGCTGCTGCCGCCCCAGATGATCAACACCATGGCGCCGGAAGCGACCGGCGGCCGGCCGGGCGAACTCACCAAGGCGTTCTACGACGACCCGGTACGCCGCTACATGCTGCCGGTCCTCTCCGACCGCCACCCCGAGTGGCCGTCGCACCCGATGGCCTCCCGGGACTCCCTGCACGAGCAGGACATGTGGGTGGTGGAGGGGCTGACCCACCGCTACCCCACCAAGGTGCTGGCGGAGCTGCTGTCGACGTGCCCGCAGTACTGCGGGCACTGCACACGGATGGACCTGGTGGGCAACTCCACGCCCCAGGTCGCCAAGAACAAGCTCCAGTTGAAGCCGACCGACCGTGCCGACCGCATCCTGGAGCACCTGCGGGCCTCCCCCGGCATCCGGGACGTCGTGGTCTCCGGCGGCGACCTGGCCAACATGCCCTGGCCGCGACTGGAGCGCTTCATCGACGGCCTGCTGGGGATCGAGTCGATACGGGACATCCGGCTGGCGAGCAAGGGGCTGGTCGGACTGCCCCAGCACTGGCGCTCCGGGCCGGTGCTGGAGGGTGTCGCACGGGTCGCGCGGACGGCCCGCTCGCGCGGGGTGCGCATCGCGCTGCACACCCACGCCAACGCCGCCCAGCAGATCACCCCGGCGGTGGCGGAGGCGTCCGGGGCGCTGCTGGGCGCGGGACTGCACGACGTGCGCAACCAGGGCGTGCTCATGCGCGGCGTCAACGACAGCGCGCACGACCTGCTCGACCTGTGCTTCGCGCTCATCGATCACGCGGGGATCACGCCGTACTACTTCTACATGTGCGACATGATCCCGAACGCCGAGCACTGGCGGGTTCCGTTGCACCGGGCCCAACTGATCCAGCATCAGATCATGGGCTACCTGCCCGGGTTCTCCACGCCCCGCATCGTGTGCGACGTGCCGCTGGCCGGCAAGCGCTGGGTGGACCAGGCCGACTCGTACGACCGCGTGCTCGGCGTCTCGCACTGGAGCAAGAGCTTCCTCACCCCGCTGGAGGCGGCGGACCCGGAGGCCCGCAACGGCTCGTACCACTACTACGACCCCATCGACACGCTGCCGCTCGCCGGGCAGCAGTGGTGGCGGGAGACCCACCAGGGCGCCCGTCAAGGGTAGAAGGGACAGTTGCACACCCATGAGCAGTCTGCGTCCACCGCGTGAGGACCCCCCGGTGCTGGAGGAGTGGTACCGCCGCCACCTGGGCCCCGACATCCACGACATCAGCTCCAGCGGCGTCCACCCGTACACCTTCGCCGAGATACGCGAACTGTGCGGCATCCCCGCCGAGGACCTGGACGCCGTCGTCATGGACGACAGCGTCTCCCAGGGGGGCGCCGGCATCCGGCAGGCGATCGCCGACCGGTACGCGGGCGGCGACGCCGACCGGGTACTGGTCACCCACGGCTCCAGCGAGGCCATCGCCCTCACCCTCGGCACACTGCTGCGGGCCGGCGACCGGGTGGTCGTCCAGCAGGGCATCTACCACTCGCTGGGCCACTACCCGCGGGCGGCGGGCTGCGACGTCGCCGAGCTGCCGGCCGCGGCCGTGCGCGACGGCGAGATCGACGAGGACGTACTGGAGGGCCTGGTCACGCCCGGCACCGCGGCCGTCGTCGTCAACTTCCCGCACAACCCCTCCGGCGTCACACTGTCGCCGCAGGGCCTGAAGGCGCTGACCGAGCGGACCGCCGCCGCGGGCGCGACCCTGGTCTGGGACGCCGCCACCGCCGAGATCGCACACCGCTGGGACGTCCTCCCGGACCCCGCCGCCACCCGTGGCGACACGATCTCCTACGGCACCTTCTCCAAGACCTTCGGCCTGCCCGGGCTGCGGGTCGGCTGGGCCATCGCGCCACCGGACATCGTCCCGGCCGTCTTCCCGCTGCGCGACCGCACCACGCTCTTCCTGTCCCCGCTGGTCGAGCTGATCGCCGAGCGGGCGATGCGCCACGCCGACGTGCTGATCGGCAGGCGCGCGGCCGAGGCGCGGCGCAACCTCGCGCACCTCACCGAGTGGATGGCCGAGCACGAGAACCTGGTGCGCTGGACGCCGCCGGAGGGCGGGGTGTGCGCGCTGCCGGTCTTCCGGGAGCTGGAGCGGGCGGCGGACGGTCCCGCCGCGGTGGAACGGTTCTGCCTGGAGCTGCTGTCGCGCCACCGCACGCTCCTGGTGCCGGGCACCGCCTTCGGCGCCCCGCACGGCGCGCGGCTGGGCTTCGGCGGCCCGGAGGAGGGCTTCCGGGCCGGACTCGCGGGGCTGTCGGAGTTCCTGCGCACCCGCGGGGCGGGACGGTGACCGCCGTGGACGCACCCGACGTACTGGACCTGTGGGACCTGCGCGTACGCCATCAGCCGGACGCGCCCGCGCTGGTGACACCGGACCGGGTGCTCACCCACCGGTCGGTCGACCGGCTGACCGATGCCTGGGCGGCCTCCCTGGCCGGGCGCGGGGCGGGCCCCGGGCGGCTGGTGGGGCTGGCGTTCGCCGACCCCGGCCGCACGGTGCTGGGCATGCTCGCGGCGCTGAAGGCGGGGGCCGGGTTCACCGTCCTGGACGACCGGCTGCCCGCCGCCGCGCGGGACTCGCTGGTGCGCCGTACGGAGGCGGCGGTGTGGCTCGGCGACGGCGCCCACGCACCCGCGGCGGCGTACGTACCGGACGGCGCGGCCGACGGGACGGCCGGCGGGGCGGCGACCGGAGAGGGGGCCGGAGAGGGGGCCGGGGCGGCGGACGCCGGCGGCCGCCCGGTGCGGCCGCCGGCCCGGGCCGCCGGACACGACGTGGCGTACGTGCTGTTCACGTCGGGATCCACCGGGCAGCCCAAGGGCACGCTCATCGAGCGCGACTCGCTGCGCAGGTTCGCCGCGGCGGTCGCCGAACGGCTGGAGCTGGCCGCCGGGGACCGCTGGCTCCAGGTGGCCTCGCTGGGCTTCGACGTCCTGATCGAGGAGGTGTTCCCCGCCCTCGTGGCCGGCGCGGCGGTCGTGTGCAGGGCCGACACCCGGGCCCTGGACGCGGAGGAGCTGCACACCCTGATGGCCCGTACCGGGACCACGGTGGTGGAACTGTCCACGCAGTACTGGCTGGAGTACGCCCGCTGGCTCGACGCGCGGGGCCTGACCACCCCGGCCGGGCTGCGCCTGGTGGTGGTCGGCGGCGAGCGCATGGACCCGCGGCCCTACCGGGAGTGGCAGGCCCGGCAGCCCGCCCGGCTCGCCCATGTCTACGGGCTCACCGAGTGCACCGTCAGCTCGACCTTCTACACCGGGCTGCTCCCGGCGGACGCCAGGGAGGTTCCGCTCGGCACCCCGCTGCGGGACGTGGAGATCAGCGTCCGGCGCGACGGACGGCCGGTGCCGCAGGGCGAGGCGGGCGAGATCCACATCGGTGGGCCGCTGCTGGCACGCGGGTTCCTCGACGACGACGCCGCCACCGCCCGCCGCTTCGTCCCCGATCCGCTGTCCGCCGTCCCCGGCGCGCGGGTCTACACGACGGGCGACCTGGGGCGCATCGACGCCGACGGGAACCTGGTCTTCCTCGGGCGGCTCGACGACCAGGTCAAGATCCGCGGCCACCGGCTGGAGCCGGCGCGGGTGGAACGCGCCCTGTGCGAGGACCCCTCGGTGGAACAGGCCGTGGTGTTCCCCGACCCGGCGACCGGAACCGTGCTGTGGGCGTTCACCGTCCCGGCCGACCCGGAGCGGGCCCCGCTCCCCGGGGAGGCGGTGCGCCTGACGGCGGTGGAGAGGGACGCGCTGGTGGCGCCGCTGGAGGAGCAGCTGCCCGACTGGGCCGTGCCCAGGGTGCTGTACCGGGTGTCCGTCCTGCCGAAGAACCCGCACGGCAAGATCGACAAGCGCCGGCTGAGCGACTGGGCGACGGCGACGGTCACGAACGCGGCGGCGTCCACGGGCACGGCGGCCACCGTTACGGGGGCCGGGCGCACCGTCCCCGGAGCCCCGGGACCCGGCGGTGAACCGCTGTCCACCGTCCTCGGCCTCTTCCGCGAGGTCCTCGGCGCACCGGAACTCGGCCCGGACGACGACTTCTTCGAGCACGGCGGGCAGTCCCTGCTCGCCATGCGGCTGCTCGCGCGGCTGCGCGAGTTCCTCCCCTCGGCGGCCGGGCTGCGGGCGAGCGCCCTGCTCCGGTGTCCCACCCCCCGGCTGCTGGCCGGGGCGCTCGCGACCGCCGGTCCACGGGAGGCGGGCCCGCGCGAGGCCGGCCCACAGGAGGCGGGCCTGCCCCGGTAGACCGGTCCGCCGCAGGGGACCACCGGCCCCGCGCAGCCGCCCGGCCCCGAGCAGCCACGGCACGCGGAGGGCCGCCGACCGGCCTCCCGGCAGCGGCAACGCGTGGGCGGGCGCCCGGCGCGTAACACCGGCCACCACGCCACACCGACCGCCCCGCGCATCACAACGACCAACACGCGTCCCACCGGCCATCACGTCACACCGACCACCGGGCGCCACGCGCATCACACCGACCAACGCGCACCCCACCGACCATCGCGTCACCACGCACCACCCGAGGGCCCGCGGGCCCGGCTCCGGCCGCCCGCGAGCGGTAACCATCCCCGACCACTCAGCGAGAGTTGGCAATGTCGAACCTCACCGACCAGTCCACACGCAGCTACACCCTCACCTCCGACGAGGCCGCCGCCACCGCCGCGCTCACCCGCGAACTGGCCGCCGCCTACCCGTCCTTCGGCGACCCGGAGCTCCTGCGCGACCTGCCGCGGCTCGCGGCCCGGCTGCCGCTCGGCGTGCAGCACTTCCTGCGCGACTTCAAGCTGGGCGACCGCCACGGCCATGTGGTCGTCCGCGGCCACGAATTCGACCAGCGGCGCATCGGGCCCACCCCCGAGCACTGGCGCGGCCGCCACCGGCCCGGCCCGGAGTTCCCCGAGGAGCTGCTGCTGATGCTGTACTCGGCGGTGCTGGGCGAGCCTTTCGGGTGGGCCACGCAGCAGGACGGCCACCTCGTGCACGACATCTTCCCGATCCGCCAGCACGAGAACGACCAGCTCGGCATGGGCAGCAAGGAGCTGCTGACCTGGCACACCGAGGACGCGTTCCACCCGTACCGCAGCGACTACCTGATCCTGGGCGCGCTGCGCAATCCGGACCACGTGCCCACCACGATCGGCGAGCTGGACCTGTCCTCGCTGTCCGACGAGGACATCGACATCCTGTTCGAGTCGCGGTTCTACATCGCCCCGGACGAGTCCCACCTGCCGAAGAACAACACCATCACCTCCGAGGAGGAGGCGGCCCGCTTCGCCACCATCCAGCGGATGATCGACGAGCGGCCGCTCGGCCCGCTGCTGTACGGCTCGCGCCAGGACCCGTACATGCGGCTCGACCCGTACTTCACCTCCGTGCCGGAGGACGACGCCGACGCCCGGCGCGCGTACGACGCGCTGTTCAAGGTGGTGGACGCCGGTATGCGGGAGGTCGTCGCCGACCAGGGCGACGTGCTCTTCATCGACAACCACCGGGCGGTGCACGGCCGTCTGCCGTTCCGGGCCCGCTACGACGGCACCGACCGCTGGCTCAAGCGGGTGTGCGTCACCGCCGACCTGCGGCGCTCGCGCCCGATGCGGGCCTCGGCCGAGACCCGGCTGCTGGGCTGAGCGCACCCGTGGCACTCACCCTCACCGACCTGTCCCGAGACCCGTGGCTGCTGCCCGAGGTGGACGCCCTGATCGGCGCCAACATGCCCGCGTTCATGAGCTGGGAGTCCCCCGGCAACTGGCGCTGGCACGGGATGTACGAGCGCTACCCGGACCACCAGCTGTGCCTGGTCGACGGCGGCGGCAGACTCGTCGCGGCGGCCAACGGGCTCCCGATGCGGTGGGACGGCACGGCCTCGTCGCTGCCCTCCGGCAGTGACGAGGTCCTGGTGCGGGCCGTCGACGACGGCCCCCCGGAACGGCCGGACGCCGTCTGCATGCTCTCGGTGTCCGTCGACCCCGCCCACCGGGCGGCCGGCCACGCCGAGCGGTTGCTGACCGAGGTCCGCGCCAGGGCCGCCGACCGGTGCCCGCGCGGGGTGATCATCCCGGTGCGGCCCACGCGCAAACCGCGCTACCCGCTGGTGCCGATCGAGGAGTACGCCGCCTGGCGCCGTCCCGACGGGCGCTGCTTCGACCCGTGGCTGCGCACGCACCTGGAGCTGGGCGCCCGGCAGCTGGGCATCACGCACCGGTCGCTGGTGATCCGCCAGCCCGTGTCCCGGTGGGAGGAGTTTCTGGGCTACCCCCTGCCGGGGCCGGGCGACCACCCGCTGCCCGGCGGCCTCGTGCCGCTGCGGGTCGGCGACGACGGGCACGGCACGTACGCCGAGCCGAACGTCTGGGTGCACCACTCGGCCGGGGCGCCCTGACCCGCACCGCGCGCCCCACGGCGTACGACCGACCGGGCGCCTCCCTCCCCGACCATCCCCGCCACTCCCTTCCGACCCTCTGGAGAAACCCATGCCTCCCGTACGCCTCGCCATCGTCGGGTGCGGTGCCGCCGCCCGCGGCTGCCACCTGCCCGCCCTGCCGCCGCTGAAGGGCGACGTCCGGCTGACCGCGCTCATCGACCGCGACCCGCGGCAGGCGCGCGACGCGCTGGAGCTGTACCGCGAACTGGGCGGTACGGGCGCCGACGAGGTGGTGATCGCCACCGACCCCGCCGAGGCCGCCGGTGACTTCGACGCCGCCGTGGTCGTCGTACCGCACAGCGCGCACGCGAAAACCGTGGAGTCCCTGCTCGCGGCCGGCAAGCACGTGCTGCTGGAGAAGCCGATGACCACCTCGGTCCAGGACGCCCGGCACTTGGTCGAGCTCGCCGCGGACGCCTCCGCGCCGCTGCTCGCCATGGCCCATCCGCGGCGGCTCTTCCCCGCGTACGCCTGGGTGAAGCGGCTCATCGACAGCGGTGACCTGGGCGACGTGGTGCGCGTCGACTGGTCGGAGGGCCACCCGTACGCGTGGGAGCCGGTCTCGTGGTCGATGTTCGACCGGCGGCTCGCGGGCGGCGGGGTGCTCACCGATACCGCCTCGCACGTCTTCGACACGCTGCACTGGTGGCTCGGCCACGACGTCGAGGTCGTCCGCTACCGGGACGACACGCTGGGCGGGGTGGAGACCGACGCCGAGGCCCACCTGCGCTTCGGCGCGGTCAACGTGCACTGCGCGTTCAGCCGGGTGCGCGACCTCGGCATCTCCTGCACGGTGACCGGCACCCGGGCGACCGTCACCATCGGCACCGACTTCCCGGCCGGCGAGTGCACCCTGGTCACGGCGGACGGCGTGGAGCTGCACCGAGGCGACGTGGAGGCGGTGGCGCCCGCGCAGGGCGAGTGGGAGCTGCTGTTCACCGAGCAGCTCGCCAACTTCGCGGCGGCCGTGCGCGGTACCGCCGCCGTGCACTCCGGCCCCGAGGACGGTCTGCGCGTCGTGGAGCTGATCCAGGAGTGCTACGGCGGCGCCCACGAGGAGGCCGTCCAGCCCTGGACCGCGCGCGCCGTCCCGGACGAGTGCGCCGCCGCGGTCGCCGACCGCACGGTGGCGGTCACCGGTGCCGGCGGGTTCATCGGGGGGCGCGTCGTCGAGCGGCTCGCCCTCGGCACCCGGGCGCGTGTCCGTCCCGTGGTGCGCGGCTTCGGCAGGGCCGCGCGGCTGTCCGCGCTGCCGCAGGAACGGCTGGAGTTCCGCCGGGCGGACCTGCTGGACACCGACGCGCTGCGGGAGGCCTTCGAGGGCTGCGACACCGTCGTGCACTGCGCCTTCGGCAGCGCCGGTGACGAGGCCGACCGCTGGGCCGCCTCGGTCGAGGGCACCGCGAACGTCCTGGCCGCCGCGCGCGCGGCGGGCGTCCGGCGGGTGGTGCACCTGAGCACCGTCGACGTCTACGACCCCGCGGTCACCGGAGAGCTGACCGAGGAGTCGCCGGCCCGCCCGGCCGACCCCGCCGACCGCGAGTACGAGCAGCAGAAGCTCGCCGCGGAGCGGCTGGTCCTCGACGCCCACGGCCCCGACCTGGAGACCGTCGTGCTCCAGCCGGGCGTGGTCTACGGACCGTGGGGCGGCCAGTGGACCACCGCCCAGTTGCAGCGCCCGGAAGGCGACTTCGCCGCGCTGCCGACGGGCGAGGACACCGGCGTGTGCAACGCCGTGTACGTCGACGACCTGGTGGACGCGGTGCTCCTGGCCACCGGGACCGGGGCGGCGGCCGGTCAGCGCTTCCTCGTCGGCAACGGCGAGCAGCTCGGCTGGGGCCGCTTCTTCGACGCGATCCGCTCGCTGCGGGGCCTGGGCGAGCCGGGGGCGCAGGGCTCCGGCACCGGCGACCCGGTGCCGGACTGGGAGCTGGAGCTGTACCGCTCGACGGCCCGGGCCCGGTACGACAAGGCCGCGCGGCTGCTGGGCTTCACCGCCCGCACCTCCTTCGCCGAGGGCGCCGGGCTGACCGGGCAGTGGGCGGGCTGGGCCCGGCAGGTGCCGGAGGTGCGGTCGTGACCGGGGTCACCGATGTGCTGGTGGTCGCACCGCATCCGGACGACGACGTCATCGGCTGCGGCGGCTCCATCGCCAAACACGTCCGCGACGGCGCCCGGGTGACGGTCGTCATCGTCATCGGGCGCGAGCGCAGCGCCCTCGACGACGCCGTCACCGACGCCGAGTTCGCCGCCGAGACGGAGGCGGCCGCGAAGGCGCTCGGTGTGCACCGCTGCATCCGTTTCGACGAGCCGTCGCGGGACTTCACGCTCTCCCGCCGCGTGCACCTGAATCTGGTGCGGGTGCTGCGGGAGGTGCGGCCGCAGGTGGTCTACCTGCCGCACGACAACGACGACGACGTCGAGCACCGGATGGTGCACCAGCTGACCACCGAGGCGTTGTGGATGGCGCAGTCGGAGTTCTTCCAGGAGGCGGGCGACCGGCCCATGCCCGCGCCGCGGCTGGTCCTCGGGTACGAGGTGTGGGCGCCGATGGCCCGGTTCCAGTACGCGGAGGACATCGACGGCCAGATCGGCACCAAGGTCGAGGCGATGCGCGCGTACGTGTCCCAACTGCGGCACGCCGCCTGGGACGAGGCCATCCGCGGGCTGGCGCGCTACCGGTCCGCGGTGTCCACGGGCACGGGCCACGCAGAGGTGTTCCAGGTCCTGGGCCTGCGCACCCCGCCGCCGGCCGGCGGACCGGGAGGCGTCCGTGACTGAGCGGCTGCTGGTCTGCGGGCTCGGCTCGGGGATGGACCGCTCGCTGGCCGAGCTGCGCTCGGCCCGGCGGGAGCTGGTGGTGGCCACCGACACGCCCACCGAGCGGGCCCGGGAGGCGGCGGACGTCCTGCTGGTCTGCGACCCGGCCGACGGCACGGCGGTCCTCGCGGAGCTGTCGGCGGCGGGGATCGACCGGCTGGACGGCGTGTTCTCGCTGGGGGCCGACAACCCGCCGGCCGTCAGCGTGGTGGCGCACCGGTTCGGCTGCCCCGGCCTGCCCCTGGAGACGGCGCTCGACTGCACGCTCAAGGACCGGCGGCTGGCGATCCTGCGGGAGGCGGGCCTGGACCTGCCCCGGTTCGCGGCCGCCGAGAGCGTGGAGGAGGCGCTGCGGGCGGTCGCCGAGGTGGGCCTGCCCGCCGTGATCAAACCCAGTGACCAGACCGGGTCGCTGGGCGTCGTCAAGGTGGACTCGCCCGGGGCGGTACGGGAGCTGGCGGCCGAGGCGCTGCGGCTCAGCCCCGCCGGGCGGATCGTCGTCGAGGAGTTCCTGGAGGGCACCGAGCACACGCTCGCCGCCTTCATGGTCGACGGAGAGCTGCACCGGTTCGGGTTCGCCGACCGGGAGTACGGGCGCAAGGAGGAGTTCGCCCCGTACTTCTTCGAGGGCGGCGACACCCTGCCCAGCCGGCTCACCGGGGAGCAGATCGAGGAGATCACCGACACGGTGCGGCGCGGGGCACTCGCCCTGCGGCTGGACCCGGCGGTGATCAACACCGACATCCTGCGCACCCGTGACGGCCGGGTGGTGCTGTTGGAGATCACCTGCCGGATCACCGGCGCGCGGATCGCCACCGAGGTGATGCGGCTGGCGACGGGCGTGGACCCGCTGCCCAACGTGGTGCGCCTGGCGCTGGGCCGGCCGCTGGACCTCTCGGAGCTGCGTCCGACCCGCGACGGGGCGGCGGTCCAGCGGTTCCTGCCGGCGGACGGCGGGGTGGTGGAGTGGGTGGGCGACCCGCGGGACGTCGCCCGGCGGGCCGGGGTGCACGACGTCTTCTGGGGCATCGAGCTGGCGCCGGGCACCGTGGTGCCGCCCTACCGCGGCGGGGCGGACGTCCTGGCGGGGGTGATCGCGTACGCCGGTGACTCGGCGGAGGCGGAGGCGATCGCCGAACGCACCCTGCGCGCGCTGCCCCTGCGGTTCAAGGCGCCGACGCGATGACCACGACACCGCCGGCGGACGGGCGCGGAACACCGGCCGCGCCCACCCGCCCGTGTACCCGTACGGACAGCCGTACGCCCAGCCGCGGCGAGGCCCGCGGACACACGAACAGAACGAGGGAGAACGGGATGGCCACCGACCAGGTGGACGAAGCCGCGGTCGACCGGGGGATCGCCCGCACGGCCGTCGTCATCGCGCTGCGCGACGACCTGCGGATCGCCGACTGCATCGCGTCGATCGACGAGGACGTCGAGATCGTCCTGGCGCTCAACGGCCCCAGCGACGCCGTACTGAAGCTGATCGCCGACCACCCGCGGCCGCTGACGGTGACGGAGATCGAGGACGTCGGCAACCTGGGCGCCGCCTACAACGCCGGGGCCGCCGCCACCGACCGGCAGTACCTGCTGCTGATGGACTCCGACTGCACCTTCGCACCGGGCGTGGTGCGGGCGATGGTCCGCGCCGTCCTCACCGAGCCGGTGGTCAAGGGCCAGGTGGTGTACGGGGAGTCGGACGGCCTGCTCAGCCGGCTGACCGCCCGGGTGCGGGAGTTCGACGAGGGCGACTACGTCAGCGCCCTGTCCCCGCCGCTCATCTACAACCGGGCGATCGTCGACCACATCGGCGGCTACCACTTCGACGAGCTGATCCACTGGTGCGAGGACCGGGAGTTCGACTTCCGGCTCCAGCTGGCCGGCATCCCCGTGGTGTACCTGCCCGAGGCCCGGATCTTCCACGACGCCCAGCACGGCTTCGCCAACATGCGCAGCTACTTCCGCTACGGCGTCGGCGAGGGCATCGCCCAGGAGACGGGTGTGTTCACCACGCCGGCCGTGCCGGTGCTGTGGCGGCTGTTCGAGGCCACCAGGACCCTGGTGCACTGCGCCCGCGACAAGGGCGCGGGCGCCGCGGCGTACTACGCGCTGCTGAAGGTGGCCTTCCACGCGGGTACCGCGCACCACCTGCTCAACGACCCCTACCGGGTACGGGACCGCTACCCGGCCTCGGCCAAGCGGGCGCGCATGGTGCGGTCGATCCCGCAGCACAGCACCCGCCTGACCAAGGCCCAGTTGCGGCGGCTGAGGCGGGCGCACTGGGAGGCGGGCCGGCGGATCGAGAAGGTGGCCGACCTGTCGGTCTTCCATCCGGACGCCGCCGGCCCGGCCGCCGCGTCAGCCGCCGGCGAGGCGCGGCAGCAGCAGGTGTGAGGGATGGGCACCGCCGTGGTGGACCGTGTGGTGCGCGACCACCCGGGGGTGGACGTCGAAGCGCGGGGTGTTGCCGGCCGCGACCTCCAGGCGTACGCGGTGGCCGGTGCGGAACACATGGCCGATCGCGCCGAGGCGGACGGTGACCTCCGTCGGCCGGCCGGGGGCGGGCGCCCCGCCCGCCCCCGGGCCCGGGACGGTGTCCGGCACCGGGTCCGGGCCGGTGTCCGCCTTCGGGTCGGGATCCGGCGTCGCCCCGGGGACCGGCTCCGCCGGTTGCGGTGCCAGCCGGTGGATGCCGTCGCACAGCAGCTCCGCCCGGCCGTCGGGCCAGACGTCGACGAGCTTGCCGGTCACGTCGGCGCCCGCCGCGTCGGGAGTGACGTACACCGTCAGGACGGTGTCGCCGACCACGGTCAGCGGGGCGGTGAGCGGCGCCCCGGTGAAGCACAGGACGTCGTCGCGCCGCTCCACCTCGCGCTGGTCGAGGGGGCCGCAGTCGCCGCCGGTGAACTGGCCGGGCAGGGCGGTGGCCCCACCGGCGGTGGGCACCGGGTCGGCCGGGTCGTGGCGGATGACGTCGCTGCCGGGCGCCTCCGGTGCCGGGCCGGCCACGAGCCGCCGGCCGTCCAGGTGCAGCACGTACGCGTCGGTGCCCGGGACCGGCCAGTCGGGGAAGGCGCGCCACTCGTCGGCGCCGGTGAGGAAGAGCCGCACCGGTTCCGGGGCCGGGCCGGCGGCCGGGCGGCCGCGCAGGTGGCGGTCGAAGTGGTCCAGGTGCAGGCCGGTGACGTCGAGCCGCTGCTCGTCGGCGGCGAGTCCGTAACGGCGCTGCGGAAATGTTCCGCCGGTGACGCAGTGGGACCAGGGTCCGACCACCAGACGTGTCTCCACGCCCTGTTCCCGAATTCCCCGGTAATTCTCCAGGGCCCCGGCCAGGAAAAGGTCGTACCACCCCGTCAGATTGAGCACGGGAATGTCGATCTCCGCATACGCGTCACGGGGTGCTGCCCGTTTCCAGTAAGGGTGTCCGGTGGGATGCGCGAGCCATTCCCGGTAATAGGGCGCGAGCCGGTCCAGGAGGTCGGCGGCCGCGTCCGGGTCCCGGTACAGCTCGTCGATCCGGTCGACCGCGCCGGCCACCTCGGCCAGCTCCGGTCCGCTCAGGCCGGCCCCGTCGAGCAGCAGGTCGTACAGCACCCAGTAGAGGAGGAAGCCCAGCTGGAGGGCGCCGCCCTGGCGGGTCCAGCCCTCGTCGAACCCCGAACCGGCCACGTGGGGCGCGACGGCCCGCAGGCCGGGCGGCCGTTCGGCCGCCGCGAGCAGCGCGGCCATGCCCTCGTAGGAGCGGCCGAACAGGCCCGCCGAGCCGTCGCACCAGGGTTGCCGCACCGCCCAGGCGACGGTGTCGGCGCCGTCCCGGGCCTCGTTCCAGTACGGCTCGAAGGTGCCGCCGGAGGCGAACCGGCCGCGGACGTCCTGCACCAGCAGGGCGTATCCGGAGCGGACCAGCCGCAGCCCGTCGACGGAGGCCCCGCCGGGGCTTCCCGCTTTTCCGTAGGGCGTCCGCCGGATGAGCACCGGCACTTCGCCTGCCGTGTCCGGGCGGTAGAGGTCGGCAGTCAATAACACGCCGTCCCGCACGGGTATCTTCACATCGTGTTCCACAACAATACGCACCCGCCAATATTCCAACAGAATCCGGGAATTCACAATGGAGTCCTCCGCATCCTCCTTTCTGGGGCCGTTCTTCGACACGGCACGCGACGATCCGGACCGGCCGGCCGTCGTCGACAACGGTCTCGTCCTGACCTACGGCACCTTCGCCGCCTGGGTGGCACGGGTGGCGCGTGCCGTGGAGCCGCGCACGGCGGAGCCCCAGCCGCCCGTCGGGGTCGTCGCGCACCACTCGGCGCGTGACGTGGCGGCGATCCTCGGCGTGCTGGCGGCGGGCCGGGCGTACGTCCCGCTGGAGGCCCACCATCCGGAGCCCCGGCTGGAGGAGATCCTGCGCCGGGTCGGGTGCCGGGAGGCGGTGGCGACCGCGGAGACCGGCTGGCAGCCCCCGGTCGAGATGGTGATCCGGCCCCGCTGGACGCCGGCCGCCGGGCCGTCCGCGTCGCCCGAGCGGGCGTCCGCGCGGCGGCCACGGCCCGAGGATCCGGCGTACGTCCTGTTCACCTCCGGGTCCACCGGGGAGCCGAAGGGCGTGGTGGTCCCCCACCGTGCCCCGGCGGCCGTGGTGCCGCCGCTGCGCGACCTGTACGGCATCGGAGACGGCGAGTCCGTGCTGCACTTCCACGGCGTGGGCGGCGACACCAGCCTGGAGGAGATCCTGCCGACCCTGACCGGTGGCGGCACCCTCGTCCTGGACGACGGGGCGCGGGAGGGGTTCGCGCGGGTGGCGGAGGAGCAGCAGGTGTCGGTCGCGGTCCTGCCGACCGGCTTCTGGGACAGCCTGACGGGTGACCTGCTGCACCACGGGGCCCGGCTGCCCGCGTCCCTGCGCACCGTGGTGATCGGCGGGGAGGCGGTGCGCGCCGACATGCTGGAGCGCTGGCACCGGGTGCGCGGCGCCGAGGACGTCCGGCTGCTCAACACCTACGGCTCCACGGAGACCGCGCTGGTCACGCACGCGGTGCAGCTGGCCGGGCCGGGCGCCCCGGTGCTGCCGGAGACCGGCGGGGACCTGCCCATCGGGCTGCCGCTGCCGCACGTCGGCCAACTGGTCGACGGGTCGGGCGAGTTGTACGTCTCCGGTCCCGGCCTGGCCCTCGGCTACCACGACGACCCGGGGGCGACGGCCGCCCGCTTCACCGAGCGGGACGGCACCCGCTGGTACCGCACCGGCGACCTGGTCGGCGAGGCGGCGGGCGGGCTCCTGGTGTTCCGGGGCCGCTCGGACCACCAGGTCAAGATCCGTGGCTTCCGGGTGGACCTGCTCGACGTCGAGGCGCTGATCGGGCGGTGCGAGGGGGTGTCGTCGGTCGCGGCCGCGCGGGTGGAGCGCGCCGGGCACTCGTCGCTGGCCGCGTTCTTCGTCCCCCTGCCGGACTTCGCGCCGGGCGAGGTCGCCGCGGCCATCCGCGAGCGCCTGACCCGGACGGCGGCACCGCACCTGGTGCCGGGCCTGATCGTGCCGGTCGACGCGCTGGAGCGCACCCACACCGGCAAGGTGGACCGCAACGCCACCCGGGACCGCCACCTGGGCACCGTGGAGGCCGCCCGATGAGCGCCGCCGCCACGACACCGCCTGGCGCGGACGTCACGACACCACCCGGTACCGACGCCACGACACCGCCCGGCACGGATGCCACGACACCGCCGGGCACGAGCACCACAACACGGCCGGACGCGGGCGTCACGACACCGCCCGGTGCCGACGCCACGTCACCGCCCGGCACGGACACCGCGGCGCACCCGGGCGCGGACACCGTGGAGCTGGCCGCGTACGCCTCGCGGCGGCTCGGCGTGGAGCTCGTGCCCGAGTCCGCGCGGGCCGACGACAGCGGCTGGGACTTCCGTGTCGTCCACATCCGCGCGAGCGACGGCACGCACTGGATCCTGCGCCGGCCGAGGCGGCCGGAGGCGTCCGCCCAACTGGCCGTCGAGGGCGCGGTGCTGGCCGCCGTGCGCGGCCGGGTCGCGGTTCCGGTGCCCGACTGGCGGCTGCACACGCCGGAACTGGTGGCCTACCCCCGCCTCCCCGGCGTGGCCGCGGGCAGCGAGGACCCGGAGACCCTGGTCTATGGCTGGTCGATGGACCCGCTGGCCCGGCCGGACCGCTACCTGGAGCCGCTCGCCCGCTGCCTGGTGGCGGTGCACTCCACGCCGCTGGACGGCACGTGGGAGCTGCCGGGCGCGCACCCGGCGGACCCCGGGACCGTACGCTCGCGGATCGCGGACAAGCTGGCCCGCGCCCGGGCCGAACTGGAGCTTCCCGCCCACCGGGTGGCGCGGTGGCGGAAGTGGCTGGACGACGACCGCCTGTGGCCCGACCGGTTGGTACTCGTCCACGGCGACGTGCACCCCGGCCACACCCTGGTGGAGTCCCGTCCCTCCGGCCCCCCGGCGTTGTCGGGTCTGCTCGACTGGGCGAACGCGGGCGTCGGCGACCCGGCGGCCGACTTCGTCGACATGCTGTACGCCGGCGGCACGGACGTCCTCGACCGGCTCCTGGACGCCTACCGGGCGGCGGGCGGCGAGGTCCGCGACGGCATGCGGGCGCACGTTCTGGCCCGGGCGTCGTTCCTCTGGGTCCACGTGGCGCTGCGGGGCCTGGACACCGGTCGCCCGGCGTGGGTGGAGACCGCGCTGCGGAGGCTGGCCCGGTGAGCGGCACGGCGTACACGGTGCACGGCAGGGGGCGGCCGGTGGTCCTGGTCGCCGGCGCCGGGGGCGACGGCCGGATCTGGGAACACCACCAGGTGCCCGCGCTGACCGAGGCGGGCCACCAGGTGCTCACCTTCGACCACGACGCGGCCGGTTCCCCCGTCCAGGAACTCGCCTCCATCGTACGGGACTTGGTCACGACGCTCGGGTTGCCGCCCTGCCCGCTGGTCGGCCACTCCCTCGGCGCCCTGGCGGTGCAGGAGCTGCTCGTGAGCGATCCGCACCTGGCGAGCGGTGCGGTGCTGGCCGCGACACGGGGACGGCCCGACGCGGTCGGTGACGCGCTGTCCCGCGCCGAGACCGCGATCGCCGGGTCCGCGGCGCCCGGGCCGGTGCCGGCCCGGGCGGGCAACCGACTGCCGCCGGAGTACGAGGCGTTCGTACGGCTGGTGCAGAACCTCTCCCCCCGGACCCTGGCCGACGAGGGCGCGGTCACGGAATGGCTGGACCTGTTCGAGATCGCCGCCCTGAGCGGCACCTCCGCCGCGCACCGCCCCCGCCCGCCGGTCCCGGACCGGCTGGCCGCGTACGCGCGGATCACGACGCCCGTGCTGGTGGTCGGCTTCGCCGACGACGTGCTGGCCCCCGCCTACCTGGGGCGCGAGGTGGCCGCCGCGGTTCCCGGCGCCCGCTACACGGAGCTGGCGGACACCGGCCACCTCGGGTTCCTGGAACGCCCCGCCGCCTTCAACGCCCTCCTGCTCGACTTCCTCGCCACCCTCGCCGCCCTCACCACGACCGACACCACCGACGCCGACGGAGCACCCCGTGTCCACTGACTCCCTGCCCACGACACCCGCCACGCACCCCGCCTCCGCCTCCGCCTCCGCCTCCGTGGAGGTGGTGTACGTCGGCCGGGAGGCCCCCGACTCCTGGGACGCCTCCGTGTACCTGTGCGGGCCCACGCCCACCGACCCGGCGGAGCCGTCGTGGCGCCCGGCCGCCGTGGCAGCGCTGCGCGCCGCCTGGGCCGGCCCCGGGCGGCTGGCGGTCTTCCTGCCGGAGCCCGCGGACGGCGGGGACTACCCGGCGTACGCCGACCAGATCGCCTGGGAGGAGGAGGCGATGCACCAGTCGGACGTGGTGCTGTTCTGGATCCCCCGGGACATGGCACGGCTCCCCGGACTGGTCTCGAACATCAAGTGGGGAGCCTGGTACGACTCGGGCCGCGCCGTCCTGGGAACGCCCCCGGAGGCCGAACGCATGGACTATCTGCTGCACTTCGCGGACGCCCGCGGCGTACCGGTGGAGCGCACCCTGCCGGGGGCCGCGGAGGCGGCCCTGCGCGCGGTGGGCACGGGCGGCCGCCGCACCGGGGGCGAGCGGGCGGTCCCGCTCCCGGTGTGGCGCTCGGAGCCCTTCCGGAGGTGGTACGCCGACGGGCGTGCGGCGGGCCTGAGGCTGCTGGACGCGCGGGTGGAGTGGTATCAGTCGGCCCCGTCACCCGGCGCCGATCCGGCCTGGCTGCTGACCGTCACGGTGGCGCCGGGCGACGGGGCCGCGCCGTCCGTGGTGCGCCTGCTGGCCGCTCAGGGGCAGGGCATGCTCATGTAGAGCGCCTGCTCGCCGTCCGAGGGGGTGCCGTCGTACAGGGCGGTGTCCAGGCCGCAGAAGGTGAACCCCATCCGCCGGTACGCGTGGATCGCCGGTGCGTTGACGTTGGTGACCTCCAGCCAGAGGTGCCCGGCGCCCCGCTCGCGGGCGAACTCCGTCGCGAGCCCCATCAGCGCGCGCCCGACCCCGCGGCCCCGGTGCTCCGGGGCGACCTCGATGTCCTCGATGGTCAGCCGGCGGTTCCAGCCGGAGTACGAGACGGCCACGAAGCCCGCCAGGTCGCCGGCGTCCCCGTACGCGACGAACGTCCGGGAGTCCGGGTCGCCGTCCTCGCCGTCCTCCCCGTCGTCCGAGTCGTCGTCGGGGAACACCTTGGTCAGGGGCGGGTCCACCGGCACCTCCCGCACGGTGAAGCCGTCACCGGTGGCGGTGACGCGGAAGACGGTGTCGGTGGTGAAGGACCCGTCCAGTGCCTCGATGGCCTCGGCGTCCCCCGGGACACTGGTGCGGTACCGGTAAGCCGTGTCGTCAAGAGTGGTCATGGCGCGACGCTACGGCCACCCCGACCGCCCGACGGCATGTTTCGGCCGACCGCACCCCCGCCCCCGCCCCGCCCCCGGCGCCGCCGAGGCCGTGGGCACCGGTCAGTGCGGAACCACCGGAGCGGCGCGGAGGTCGAGGGCCGGCTCGACGAGGACGCCGCGCTCGTCGCGACGGCCGCGGACGCCGAGTCGGCCGACGCCGCACGACAGGCGCTCGCGCCCAGCTGGGCGCTGAAACTGCGCACCCTGCTCGCCGCGCACCCGGAGTACGCCGAGGAGTTGCGTGCCCTGCTCCCGGCGGAGGGCGGCGCGCCCCACTTTGTCCAGTACAACACCGCGCGCGACCAGGGACGGGTGTTCGGCGTCCAGCACGGCAGCATCGTGATCCACCAGGAGCAGCAGGAGGCGTGAGCACCGAACAACATGTCACGGCCCACGCCGGATTCGCGTACGGGGTGATCGGGGCAGATCTCCACGTCTTCGGCGACGGGGCGCCCGTCTATCTGCTCCACAACTGGCGGCCCGCCCCGGCTGCCGACCCCGACTGGCTGCGGGAGCTGCCGAGCCGGATGCTGAACGCCCGCTTCGAGGTGGTGCCGTTCACCGGCCGGGAGGCGGAGCTGGCCGAGTTACGTGCCTGGCGCGACGAAGGGCCCCGGCTCGCCGTCCGCTGGACGCACGCGCCCGGCGGGCAGGGCAAGACCCGGCTCGCAGCCCAGTTCGCCGAGGAGACCCAAGGGACCGGCTGGCGGGTGATCACTGCGGTCCACGGCCCCGGTTCGGTGCAACCGCCGCCCGGCAGCGAGGACGTGACGGTCGACGGGCACGCCGGGGTGCTCCTCGTCGTCGACTACGCCGACCGCTGGCCCCTCACCCACCTCACCTGGCTCCTGAGAAACGCGGTGCTGCACCGGCCGGGCGTACGCACCCGGGTACTGCTGCTCGCCCGTACCGTCGACGCGTGGCCCGCCGTCCGCTCCGCTTTCCGCAACATCGAGGCCGCCACTTCCAGCCGGCTCCTCGCCGAACTCCCCAACACCGCCAGGATGTACGGGGCCGCGCACGCCGCCTTCGCCGAACGGTACGGGCTCCCGCCCGCGCCCGGCCCTCCCCCTCCCCCGTACGGGCTGACGCTCGCCCTGCACATGGCCGCGCTCGTCGACGTCGACGCCACCGCCTCGGGCCGCCGCCCGCCCACCGACTTGGCCGGGCTCACCGTGTACCTGCTCGACCGGGAGCACCTGCACTGGGCCACCCTGCACGCCAGAGGCGGACCGCACGCCACGCCACCGCCGGCCATGAATCGGGCCGTCTTTGCCGCCGCGCTCACCGGCACGCTCGACCGGCCCACGGCGTCGGCCGTGGTGGCCGGGCTCGGGACCGGCCACCCTCCCGGCCGGGTCCTCGACGACCACGCGTACTGCTACCCGGCCGCCGAGCCGGGACGCGGCACGGTCCTGGAGCCGCTCTACCCCGACCGGCCCGCCGAGGACTTCCTCGCCCTCACGCTCCCGGGGCACGACGCCGACTACCCCGCCATGACGTGGGCCCCCGAGATCACCGCCCGCCTGCTCGGACCGCACGCCGGGCGGGCGATTACCTTCCTGGCCGCCGCCGCGCAACGCTGGCCGCACGTCGGGCCCCGGCACCTCTACCCGCCCCTCGCTTACGCCTCGCGCCTCGCGCTCGCCGTAGGCAGCGCCGCCCTCAGCGCGCTCGCCGCCCTGGACGACATCCCCCTCGCGCTGCTGGCCGCCATCGAGGAGGAGTTTCCCGCCGGCGGGCATGTGGAGCTGAACGCCGGGATGGCGGCCCTGACCCGGCGGGTGGTCGCCGAACTCCTCGCCCGGGACGGCAGCCCCCGCGCCCGCGCCGCCGGCTACTACCACCTGAGCACCCGCCTGCTGAACGCCGGACTTGACGACGAGGCCCTCGACGCCGCCCGGCGGAGCGTCGACGCCGCCCGGGACCTCGACGACGTCCCGGAGCTCGCCGCCTCCCTCGGCCGGCTCGGGGACTGCCTCACCCACAACGGGCGCCCGTCCGAGGCCCTGCGCGCCACCGAGGAAGCCGCCGCCCTTCTGCAGCCGCTCGCCGAGGCCGCCCCGGCGCGCCACGAGCCGCAGTACGCCGGACTTCTCTCCGATCTCGCCGGGCGGCTCGCGGCGGTCGGCCGGCACCGGGAGGCCCTGGTCGCGAGCGAGAGCGCGACGGCCCGCTGGCGCCGGCTCGCCGCCGCCGACCCCAGCCACACGCAGGGGCTGGCCGCCGCCCTGCAGGCCCTCGGCGGCCACCTCAACAACCACCGCCGCTGGGACGAGGGCCTCGCCGCCACCCGCGAGTCCACCTCCCTCCGGCTCGCGCTCGCCGAAGGAAACATGGCGGCGCACGAGCCCCATCTCGTCTCCGGTCTCGTCACCCTCGCCGCGTCGCTCGCCGCCCTGGGCGAGCAGGAGATGTCGCTGAAGGCCGCCCGGCAAGCGGTGGAGTCCCTGCGCGCCCTGGCCCGCGTCGACCCGGTGGCCTACGAGCCGGGCCTCGCGGCTGCTCTGATGGACCTGGGTGTGACCCTGAACGAAGCGGGACTGCACGCCGAAGGGCTGGACACGACGGCCGAGTCCGTCGCGGTCCGCCGCCGCCTGCACCGGACCAACCCGGACGCCCACGCCCGTGACCTCGCGAATGTCCTGTCCAACCTCAGCCACCTCCTCCTGGAAGCGGGCCGCCCGAACGAGGCGCTGGCGGCAGCCGGGGAAGGCGTCCAGCTCCTCGACCCCCTCCACACCGACACGCCCGAGATCCACCGCGCCGACCTCGCGAAGTGCGTGTCGCTCCAAGCCGTCTGCCTGGTGGCGACCGGCCGGCACAAGGCGGGCCTCGTGATGGCCGTCCGCGCCGTACGGCTGTACGAGGCCGCGTGGCAGGCGGACCCCGAGCGCCATGGCTTCGACCTCGCCCGGGTCCTCCGTCACCTCGGCCTGCTGCTGGCGGACTCCGGGCACGACGCGGAGGCGCTCGGCGTCTGGGAGAACGCCCTCGCGCTGGCGGAGGCGTACGGTCACCTCATCCCGCCCGCGTATGCAGGTTTCACCGCCGAGCTGCGCGCCGATCTGGACGCAATACGCGCGCGGACACGATGAAGGCGGTGACACCGGGGACGCCGCTCTTCGATGACGAGCAGCTGCTGCGCGGCCGGGTCTACGGCCACGACCACGACGACCCCGGGTTCGGGGCCGGCCGGCTGCCGCCGCGGGTGATCGACTAACAGCTTCAAGGGGTGAGGCTGCCCGGCTGCCTTCCTGGCGGACCGTGTGGGGTGATATCACTACGGTCAGTGATTGCGCGTGGGGCGGGGGTGGGCTGTGGCAGGAGGGCTTGAGCCGGGGAGAGATGGAGCCCGGCCGGTATTCGAGGGCTTTCCGGAGCCCAAGTCGCCGGAGGTCGTCGTGGTTGCCCCGCCGACCCATAGCGCTCCGTTGCCTACGCCTCAGGTGTACCTGAAGTACATCTACAACGAGGACGAGTGGGAGGACTTCACCGTCGAGTGGGTCCACCAGTTCGGTACGTGGGCCGGGCGTCCCTACGTCCGGGTGCAAAGGATGGGCGGGGCCGGCGACCGCGGAGCGGACGTCGCGGCCTGCCTCTCTGCGCAGGGCACCGCGGGCGAATGGCACTGCTACCAGTGCAAGCACTACGCCAAGGCGCTTGGGCAGGCGGACGCCTTTCCGGAGATGGTCAAGATCTTCGTCGCGAAGATCCTCGGTACGTACGAGCTGCCCACGCGCTACGTCTTCGTCGCGCCTAGGATCGGCACTGGACTGGAGCGGCTTCTGCTCAACCCGCCCCAGCTGAGAGACGAGTTTTTCGCGGCGTGGGACGACAAGGACTCCAAGCTCGGAAAGAAGCTCACCCCCGAGATGCGCACCGCTGTGGGTGAGCTGGCGCGGGCGACGGACTTCTCGATGTTCGAAGCCGGAGACCTAGACGAGATTCTCGATCTGCACGCCGCGACCCCCCACCACGTAAGACGCTTCCCGAAGCAGCTCAAGGAGCGCCCCGCCGCCGACCCGGCCCCACCAGACCAGGCACCCCATGAAGCTGTCTACGTCCGCAAGCTGCTGGACGCCTACAACGCTAAGCACGGCCTCGCTCTGGAGACGCTTCAAGAGGCCCGCGACCATGCGAAGGTCCGTGGCCACCTTTTCCGTCAGCGCGCCGCCTTCTTCCACGCCGAGTCGCTCTGGCGCTTCGCGCAGGAGAGCGTCCCGGAAGCGACCTACACCGCGATCGAGACCGACCTATACGACGCCGTGATCGAGATCGAAGACCGAGACCACGCCAGCGGTTACGCGCGGCTCGAAGCCGTTCTCGACGCGGCCGTCGCGCACCAGCCGAACCCGGCGAACATCCTCGCCCCCGTGGTGAAAGTCATTGACCTCAAGGGCATGTGTCATCGCCTTGCCAACGACGACCGGCTGACCTGGTGCAAGGAGGAGACCTTGTGACCCCCCTCAACGGCCCCGTGGAGGCCGGGATGCGCGCTCTGGTCCTCCTGTCAGAGACCTTCCCCCGCCGCTTGGACGTCGCCCAGCTCGTCTACCTGGACCACGCCATGCTCCACAGCGGCGACCTCGACCACGGCCCCGCCAGCCTCCACCCCGACCTACCCGCCAACCCCGGCGAGCTCGGGCTGCGCCGGCGCCTCATCGAGCAGGGCCTCATGGTCCTGCTGCGCGCCGGCCTCGCCGACATGAAGACCACCGACCACGGCTTCATGTACGGGGCCACAGACGAGGCAGCGAGCTTCCTCAGCGCCCTGGAAGCCCCCTACGTCAGCCAGCTCATCGAGCGGGCCGACTGGCTCACCAGCACCTACATGCATGAAGGAACGGATGTCCGCGAGGGCATGAAGCAGATCACCCAGCGCTGGTTTGACCGTATACACGTGAGCCCCGGCGACCTGGGAGAGGACGTCCTGTGATCAGACTGACGCTCGTCCACCTGACCTTCCTCGGCATGGACAGGCCCTCGGCGGCAGTGGAATTCAGTCCCGGCTTGACGGTCATCTACGGAGCCTCCGACACGGGCAAGTCCTACGTCGAAGAGGCCGTGGACTACATGCTGGGCGCCAGCGAACTCAAGTCCATCCCTGAGGACGACGGCTACACCCGCATTCTCCTCGGTCTACAGGTGAGCGACGGCCGCAGCCTCACCCTGTCCCGCGCCATCGGCGGCGACACCATCGAGGTGTTCAACCACGATCTCCGAGAAATGCCAACGGAGACAGCGGACGAGACTCTCAAGTCAAAGCACAACGCCAAGTCGAAGAAGAACATCTCCCGCTACCTGCTGACTGTCCTAGGGATCGACGGCCAGCGGATCCTCCAGAGCGGCCGCGGCAACGTGCTGCCGCTGAACTTTCGGGACCTCGCGCGCCTGGCCGTCGTCAACGACACACGTATGGCAGACCAACACTCTCCGGTACTCGGCACCCGGAATCCGCTGAACGAGACCAGGGAGAAGTCGGTCTTCAAACTCCTCCTCAGCGGAGAGGAAGAGCCGGAGCGTCCTACGGCGCCCAGTAATCTGGAGAAGCAGTTCGGCAAGGGGAAGATCGCGGTCATCGACCACCTGATCGATGAGAGCCGCGGAAAGCTCACGATGGAGGCGAACCAGTCGCAACTGCGGGAGCAACTCGACCGCCTGCAGGCGGCCCTCGGTGAGGTGACCGCCGCCGCCGTCGAACTCGCTGAAGTCCGCACCAGTCTCCTACGTAGCCGCCGGGGCCTGGAAGAGGCCGACCTCGCGGCGCAGCAGCGGGGCGACGAGGTCCAGCAGCTGCTGGCACGATTCGCTCTGCTGAAAGAGCAGTACGAGTCAGACTTGGCCCGGCTCCAGATGGTCGGCGAAGCAGGTACCCTCCTGGGCTACTTCCAGACCGGGACCTGCGTCTTCTGTGGCGCCGAGCCCCAGCACCAGCACCCGGAGCACCACCTCGCCGAAAGCACCCAGCTGGCGGCGTCTGTATCTGCGGAGATGCGTAAGACAACGGACCTGCTCAGCGACCTGCTCCACATGATCGAGGACTTGGAAGAGCAGGCAGCGGACATCGAATCGGCCCGCGCTGCCCGACACGAAGAGCTCACGCACAACGCTGCGGAGCTCCGCGCACTCGATCAACGGATGCAGCCGGTCGACACGGACGCCACCGAACTACTGAACGCCCGCTCACGGGTCGAAAACGAGTTGGCCCTGCACGCTCAGATCGAGCAGCTCGAGGACCTCAAGGCATCGCTGTCCACCGTGGCTCCTGCTCCGTCGGCTGCCCGTCCCGACGGCATCCCTGCCGCCGACGTCGCCGACTTCGAACGCATGATCCATGAGACCTTGGAAGCCTGGCATGTTCCGGGGGGCAACCGCGTCCGCTATGACCCGACGACTGCCGAGCTCTCCGTTGACGGACAACCGCGAAAGAGCCGCGGCAGGGGTATGCGGTCCATCCTCCACGCCGCCTTCGCTGTATCACTCGCGCGTCGGAACACAGCCCACGACCTGATCCATCCGGGCTTCGTCGTGCTCGACACTCCGGTCCTCACCTACCGCCGGCCCGAAGACCCGCACGAAGACCGTCCCGAGCTGATGACCGCCGACGTCGCCGAGAACTTCTACCACGACCTCCTGGAGAATCCACCGGGCCAGGTCGTCGTGATTGAGAACCCGACACCGCCAGCGAGCATCAGAGGGCGTGCCACCGTCCACGCATTCAGCGTGGACGGCTCGGAACGCCAAGGATTCTTCCCACCCCGAGACAGGCAGTAAGACAACGTTTCTGATGGCGTGATCGCTCGTTGAGTCGTGCATGACGGATCTGGTGGAGCGGTTGGTACCGGACGAGCTGTGGACGCTGTTTCGGCGGGTGGTCCCGCCGACAGAGGTCATACGCCCGCAGGGCGGCGGCAAACGGAGGGTCGGTGACCGCGAGTGCCTGGCGGCGATCATCTTCGTGGCCACCTCGGGCTGCACCTGGCGGCAGCTGCCGCCGGTGTTCGGGCCGGCCTGGCCCACCGTCTACCGGCGCTTCGCCCAGTGGAGCCG
>NZ_JBFATO010000033.1:0-86590 GCF_040678355.1 Streptomyces sp. NPDC052701 | reverse complement strand
GGACGCGGACGGTTCCCGCGTCCGGCGCTCCCCGGGGCCGGCCGTCCGGCGGCGCGGGGCCGTCCGGCGGCGCGGGGCCGTCCGGCGGAGCGGGGCCGGCCGCGACAGGACGGGTGTCGGCGGCGGCGCCGCCCGGCTCCCCGGGGATCTCGGGGAGCCGGGCCCGCCGTCCGGGTCCGTTAAGGTCTCCCCGAGCGGCCGGTCCGGTCCCGGCCGCGGACCCGGCGGCACGCGCGGGCCGGAGCGGATGCCATGGGGGCACAGTGCGACTGAAGATGGAGTTCACGACCGAGCCCTTCGACCTCGACGAGACGCCCGCGCACGCGCTGGTGGCCCGCGAGGTCATCGAGGCGGCCGAGCTGGACGCGGTGGACGTCGGCCCGTTCGGCAACACCGCCGAAGGGCGCGCCGACGTGGTGCTCGCCGCCGTGGACGCGCTGCTGCGCAGGTCCCTGGCGGCCGGCGCCACCCGGATCTCTCTGCAGGTCAACGTGGCCGGGGAGGGCGAGCGGTGACCGGCGCCCGCGACGAGCCGTTCATCGCGGCCGTGAAGCCGCTGGTCGACGCGATCGGCGGGGAGATGCTCCCGCCGGACGAGGCCGGCCCCGACGACGTCGTGCTGTCCTGGGAGGGCGTGGAAGCCGTGGCGGTGCGCCTGCCGCAGCTCGCGGCCTCCCTCGACCACATCCTGGCCGCCATGGAGCGCCGGAAGGGCAGGCCGCTGTCCGAGCTGGACCGCAAGGCCAAGCAGGAGGTCGTGCGGACCCTGGAGGCGCGCGGTGCCTTCGCCGTGCGGCACGGCGTGGAGACCGTGGCCGGCGCCCTCGGGGTGAGCCGCTTCACCGTCTACAACTACCTCAACCGCGAGAAGGGCGCCTGAGCCGGCCGGTTCCGGGCGGGCGCGTTCCGGCGTTCCGGTGTTCCGGCACCCCGATTCTTCAACAAAGCGTTGACGTGGTGTTCCGGAGGGCGTTAGCTACTGGCACGCCCGTCAGCTGCCGGCACGCCCGTCCGGCACGGCCACGGAGGCTCCCGTGACGTCCACTTCCACGCCGCCGGGCCTGGCCCGCCTCAACGGCCTCGGGGAGCGGGCGGCGCACGCCGCCCTGCACGAGGTGTGCGCCTCGACGGCGTGGGTGGAGCGGCTGCTCGCCGCCCGCCCCTGGGCCACCGTCGAGGGCCTGTACGCCGCGAGCGACGCCGCCGTGGCGGAGCTGACCCCCGCGGACCTCGCCGAGGCGATGGCCGGGCACCCGCCGATCGGCCGCCCCGAGCCGGGCGACCCGGCCGCGGCGCGGGAGCAGCGCGGCATGGCCGGCGCCTCCGCGGAGCTCAGAGGCGAGATGCTGGAACTGAACCGGGCCTACCGGGAGAAGTTCGGCCACGTCTTCCTGATCTGCGCCACCGGCAGGACCGGGGAGCAGATGCGCGACGCGGTCAGGGAGCGGACCGGGAACCCGCCCGAGCGGGAGCGGGAGATCGTCCGCACCGAACTGGGCGGGATCAACCGCGTCCGGCTGGCCCGGCTCGTCGAGGAGGACTGAGAGCGGCATGAGCACCGGCACCACCGCATCCGTGTCCACGCACGTCCTGGACACCAGCATCGGCCGCCCCGCCGCGGGCGTCGCCGTCCGCCTCGCCGCCCGCGCCGGCCGCGAGGACGGCTGGCAGGCGCTCGGCGGCTCCGCGACCGACGCGGACGGGCGGTGCGGGGATCTCCCGGCCCTGCCGGAGGGGACCACCCGCGTACGGCTCGACTTCGCCGTCGAACCGTACTTCGAGAGGAGGCGGGCCGCTGCGCGGCAGGACGCCCCCGCACGGCGGGACGACGGCCCCGGGGCGTTCTTCCCGGAGGTGGCGGTCACGTTCGCCGTCGTGCCCGGCGAGCACTACCACGTACCGCTGCTGCTCAGCCCGTTCGGCTATTCCGTCTACCGGGGGAGCTAGCCGGATGACCGCCGACTCCCGTCCCGCCCGCCCCGCGGTCCTGGGGCAGAACCAGTACGGCAAGGCCGAGAACCGGGTCGTCAGGATCACGCGGGACGGCGCCACCCACCACGTCAAGGATCTCAGCGTGTCCGTCGCCCTCTCCGGCGACATGGACGAGGTCCACTACTCCGGCTCCAACGCCAACGTCCTGCCGACGGACACCGCCAAGAACACGGTGTACGCGTTCGCCAAGGAGTACGGCATCGAGTCCGCCGAGCAGTTCGGCATCCACCTCGCCCGCCACTTCGTCACCGGCCGGGAGCCGATCCACCGGGCCCGCGTCCGCATCGAGGAGTACGCCTGGGAGCGGATCGAGACCTCCGGCGCCGGCGAGGCCGGGCACTCCTTCGTCCGCAGCGGCCAGGAGGCGCGCCTGGCGCAGATCACCTACGACGGCGAGAGGTGGGAGGTCGTCTCCGGCTTGAAGGACCTCGTCGTGATGAACTCGACGAACTCCGAGTTCCGGGGCTACGCCAGGGACGAGTACACGACGCTGGAGGAGACCCGCGACCGCGTCCTGGCCACCCGGGTCCGCGGCCGCTGGCGGTTCGGCTGGACCGACGACGAACAGCCGATGCCCGACTGGGAGGAGTCCTACGAGCAGACCAGGAGGCACCTGCTCCAGGCCTTCGCCGAGACCTACTCCCTGTCGCTGCAGCAGACGCTGTACCAGATGGGCGCGCGCGTCATCGGCCACCGCGGCGAGATCGACGAGGTGCGCTTCTCCCTCCCGAACCAGCACCACTTCCTGGTGGACCTGGAGCCGTTCGGGCTGAGCAACGACAACGAGGTCTACTTCGCCGCCGACCGCCCCTACGGCCTGATCGAGGCGACGGTCCTCCGGGACGGCTGCGAGGCGCGGATCCCGGAGGACCTCACCGACCTCTGACGCCCCCGGATGTCCTCGGGGCCCCGGGGGCACCCGTCCCCTCCGGCACCCGCCGCCCTGGGGCCGCGGCACTCGAACACCCGGGTCCTGCCGTGCCCCGCCGTAGAAGGAACCACAGGAAGCCACAGGAAGCCACAGGAAGCCACAGGAAGAGGGACGAACCGTGGCAGAAGCCCAGCGCATCGTCATCGAGAACTGCGCGATCGCGACCGTCGACGCGCACGACACCGAGTACGCCCGCGGGTACGTCGTCCTCGCCGGCAACCGCATCGAGTCGCTCGGCGCGGGCAAGGCCCCCGGGGACCTGCGGAACGTCGTGCGCCGTATCGACGCCACCGGGCACCTCGCCACCCCCGGCCTGGTCAACACCCACCACCACTTCTACCAGTGGATCACCCGGGGCCTGGCCACCGACCACAACCTGTTCGACTGGCTCGTCGCGCTGTACCCGACCTGGGCGCGCATCGACGAGCCGATGGTGTACGCGGCGGCCCGGGGCTCGCTCGCGATGATGGCCCGCGGCGGCGTCACCACCGCCGTGGACCACCACTACGTCTTCCCGCGGGGCTCGGGCGATCTGTCCGGCGCGATCATCCGCGCCGCCCGCGAGACGGGGGTGCGCTTCACCCTCGCCCGCGGCTCCATGGACCGCGGCGAGAAGGACGGCGGCCTGCCGCCCGATTTCGCCGTCGAGACCCTCGACGACGCGCTGGCCGCCACCGAGGAGACCGTCAGGCAGCACCACGACGCCTCCTTCGGCGCGATGACCCAGGTCGCCGTCGCGCCCTGCTCGCCCTTCTCCGTCTCCACCGAACTGCTCCGGGAGGGCGCCCGCCTGGCCCGCCGCCTCGGCGTACGGCTGCACACCCACGGCTCGGAGACCGTGGAGGAGGAGAAGTTCTGCCACGAGCTGTTCGGCATGGGCCCGACCGACTACTTCGAGTCCACCGGCTGGCTCGGCGAGGACGTGTGGATGGCGCACTGCGTCCACATGAACGACTCCGACATCGCCGCCTTCGCCCGGACGGGGACCGGCGTGGCCCACTGCCCGTCCTCCAACGCGCGCCTGGCCGCCGGCATCGCCCGCGTCCCGGACCTGCTCGCCGCCGGCGTCCCGGTCGGCCTCGGCGTCGACGGCACCGCGTCCAACGAGTCCGGCGAACTGCACACCGAACTGCGCAACGCCCTGCTGATCAACCGCCTCGGCGCGCACCGCGAGGCGGCCCTGGACACCCGCCAGGCGCTGCGGCTCGGTACCCACGGCGGCGCCCGGGTGCTCGGCCGCGCGGCGGAGACCGGCTCCCTGGAACCGGGCAAGCTGGCCGACCTGGTGCTGTGGCGGATGGACACCCTCGCCCACGCCTCCATCGCCGACCCGGTGGCCGCGCTGGTCCTCGGCGCGCCGGCCCCGGTCACCGCCTCCTTCGTCGACGGCCGGCAGATCGTGCAGGACGGCCGGCTGCTGACGGTCGACGAGGACGCCGTCGCCCGCTCGACGCGCGAGCAGGCGCAGCGCCTGGCGAGGATCGCCGCGCGGTGACCCCCTTCCTCCGGCCGGCACCTCGGGTACGGTGCCCGGTCCCCGGCCGGGAGGGGGAGGTTCTCCGGGGACCGGCCGTCGCCCCCGGGGAGATCAGGGGGTGAGCCGGGCCCCGGCCACGCCATGAGGTCGGCCAGCAGTTCGGCCTGCTCGACGGCGTCGTCCAGCGCATGGTGGGTGTGGAGGCGCCTCGGCAGCAGCTCGCGGGGCATGGTGCCCTTGGCCACCGCCCGCAGCGGAAGGCCCGCCTTCGTGGCGTACAGCGTCTTCATGTCCAGGCAGCCCGAGTGCCCGAACGGGCTGGAGCCGGTGAAGCGGATCAGGTACCAGTACAGGAACGTCCAGTCGTACGAGGCCGGGTAGCCGCACATCACCGGCTGCGCGCCGGCGCCGACCTCGCGCACCCAGTCGCTGAACGCGACGAGCGCGGCCTCCGGCCGGCAGCCCTCGACCTTCAGCCGCTCCCGGTCCAAGCCGCTCACGGCCAGCGCCTCGGGCACGAACTCCGCGCTGATGGGGCGCAGTTCGCGGTAGAACGTCCGCTCCTGCGGGTCGGTGGGGGTGAACCCGTCGGCGTCCTGCCGCCCGGCGACCGCCGCGCCGAGGCTGAGCATGGAGTACGGCCCGGGGACCGGCCCGCCCGCCTCGATGCCGACGGAGATGTACAGGCCGGGTCTGATGCGTCGTACGGCCATGGGGACGCAGCATCGCAGGCCGCGGGGGTGCACGGCATCCGCGTTTCACCGGCGGGCGAACTCCTGGCAGGGCCGGGCCCGGGGCAGCCGCCCGGTGAAGAAGGCGCGGGGCGGGACACCCATCAGGGCGCGGAAGTCCGAGGTCATGTGCGACTGGTCGTAGTAGCCGACGGCGGCGGCCAGTTCGGCCCACGGGACGCTGCCCGCGCGGGTGAGGACGTGGCGTACGCGGTCGATGCGCGCGTAGTGCTTGGGGGAGAGGCCGACGCCCTCGGCGAACAGGTTGCGCAACTGCCGTTCGCTGACGGCGAGCCGCCGGGCCGCCTCCCGCACGCGCACGGGCGCCCCGTCCGGCCCGGCCGACAGCGCGGCCACGGCCGCCCGCAGCAGCCCGGCGCGGGACCGGTCCGCCTCGACGGCCGCCGAGAGGATGTCCGCGAGGTGGTCCGCCATCCGCCCGGCGGCCGGTTCCGGCAGCGCCGCGGCGAGCCGGCGGGCCGCCGGGGCGGGCAGCGCGCCGAGCGGCACCACCCGGCCGACCAGGTCCACCGCGGGCACGCCCAGCAGCGGGCGGGCCGTGCCCGGGGCCAGCCGGAGCTGCACACAGGACACGGGGCGCTCGCCGGCGTGGTAGGAGGCCCGGGTGCGCGGGCCGACGACCATCGCCTCGCGGCGACCGCTCCCCTCGACCCGCACGACCAGTTTCGCCGCCGGGTCGGGCAGATGCGTGAACGGAGCGGGTGCGACGACGTCCGCGGACGTCGCCGCGATGCCGGCGATCCAGGGACGCAGGGTGTCCGGCACGGGCAGCGGGTGTTCGGCGAGGACGGCGGAGGTCACCCTCCTCACGGTAGGCGACCGGGGCGCCGGCCGGGGCGTTGCGAACCGTGCCGGAATTTCCTAGAGCCGGCGCGCCGCCGCCCGGCACCGTGGGGCCATGATCCTCGTGACCGGTGCCACGGGCACCATCGGCAGTGAACTCGTACGGCAGCTCGCCGCGCGCGGCGAGAAGGTGCGCGCCCTGACGCGCGACCCGGGGCGGGCCCGCACGCCCGAGGGGGTGGAGACGGTGCGCGGGGACCACCGCGACCAGGCGTCCGTCGAGGCGGCCCTGACGGGCGTGCACGCCGTGTTCCTGGTGGCCGTGCTGGGACCGGAGGACACCGGACGCGAACCGCGGCTGATCCGGGCGGCGCGGGCGGCCGGTGTGCGGCGGATCGTGAAACTGTCCGCGATCGGCACCGGCGACCCGGGCCTCGGCCCGGTCGGCTCCTGGCACGCGGCCGGGGAACGGGCCCTGGCGGACAGCGGCCTGGAGTGGACGGTCCTGCGTCCCTCGACCTTCGCCTCGAACACGCTGAGCTGGGCCGGGGCGATCCGGGCCGGGCAGCGCGTGCCCAACCCGACCGGCGACGGCGCGCAGGGCGTGATCGACCCGCGCGACGTCGCCGAAGTGGCCGCCGAGGCCCTCCTGGACGCCCGGCACGACGGGCGGACCCACACCCTGACCGGCCCCGAGCTGATCAGCGCCCCCGAGCAGGCCGCCACGCTCGGCGAGGTCCTCGGGCGGCCCGTGCGCACCGCCGACCTGTCGCCCGAGGAGGTCCGGGAGCACCTGCGCGCCAGCGGGCTCGGGCAGGCGTACGCCGACAGCGTGCTGGCCGGCAGCGCCTACGTCCGGGCGGGCCGCAACGCGGTCGTCACCGACGGCGTCCGCGGCGTGCTCGGCCGCCCGCCGCGGACGTTCCGGGAGTGGGCCGAGGACCACCGGGAGGCCTTCGCGGCGGTCTGAGCACGCGCGGCGAAACGGCGGCGGGCGGCACCGTCCGCCCGCCACCGGCACGTCACCGGCCGCGCGGTCGCAGGAGAGCCGCCGCCAGGGCCAGGGCCGCCGCCGCGATCGCCGTCGCCACCCCGAACGCCAGCCGGTAGCCCTCGGCCACGGCCGCGACCGGCTCCGCGCCCCGGCCGAGCAACCCCTCGGTCCGGCCCGCCGCCAGCGTCGACAGCACCGCCAGACCCAACGAACCACCCACCACCTGCGTGGTGTTGAACAACCCGGACGCCAGACCCGCATCCTCCTCCCGGGCCCCCGACATCGCCAGCCCGGTCAGGGCGGGCATCGCGGCGGCGAACCCGGCGGCGAGCAGGAGCAGCGGCGGCAGGACGTCGGTGACGTACGAGCCGTCGACGGGTGCGCGGCTCAGCAACGCCATCCCGGCGGTGATCAGCACCAGACCCGCCAGCAGCACCCGGTACGCCCCGAAGCGGCCGACGGTGCGCGCCGACAGCCCCAGCATCAGCACCCCGATCGCGACGGGCGCCGGCAGGAAGGCCGTACCGGTGGCCAGTTCGCCGTAGCCGAGGACGCGCTGCACGTAGAGCGCGCCGATGAACTGGAAGCCGTACATCGTCGCGATCATCAGAATCTGCACGGCGTTGGCGCCGGTCAGCAGCCGGGAGCGGAACAGGCGCAAGCGCAGCAGCGGACGCGTGGTCCGGGCCTGGCGCAGGACGAAACCCGTGTACAGGGCGAGGGCGAGGGCCGACAGGAGCAGGGTGGCGGACAGGCCGCGGTCGCCGGCGCCGACGACGATGTGGATCGTGAGCATCAACGCGCCCGTGACCAGCGCCGCTCCGGGGTAGTCGGCACCCCGGCCGAGGCCGGCGCCGTCGTCCGGGGCCAGCACCCGTACGGCCGCGAACCAGGCCGCCAGCCCGATCGGCAGGTTGATCAGGAAGATCCAGTGCCAGCCGGCGGCCTGGGTCAGTGCCCCGCCGAGGAAGGTGCCGAGCGCCCCGCCGGCCGCGCCGACCGCGCTGAACACCGCGATGGCGCGGGCCCGTTCCCGGGCCCCGGGGAAGAGCGCGACCAGCATGCCGAGCACCACCGCCGAGGTCATCGCACCGCCGACGCCCTGCAGGGCACGCGCGGCGATCAGCACCGCCCGGCTGGTCGCCACCCCGCACAGCACCGAGGCCACGGTGAACACGGCGAGCCCCGCCGTGAACATCCGTTTGCGGCCCACCAGGTCGCCGAGGCGGCCGGCCAGCAGGAGCAGCCCGCCGAAGGGGATGAGGTAGGCGTTGACGACCCAGGCGAGGCCCGGTGCGCTGAAGCCGAGGTCGCTCTGGACGGCGGGCATGGCGACCGTGATGATGTTGCCGTCCAGGATCGTCATCAGCGTCCCCGCGCACAGCACGGCCAGCGACGCCCCGCGGGAGTACGTCCGTCGTGGCACCGTCCGTGCCGGTGACTCGGTCGAGATCGACATGGTGGTCCTGCCTCCGCCTTCTCCATGGGTCCCACCGCGTGCACTTGGTGCACGACTTGTAACGGGGTACATCGTGGGAGACCATGAAGGCCGGCGGAAGGAGGCAGTTCGATGTCCCCGAGGAACACCGGTGTTACCCCGCAGGTGGTGAACGCGCACGCCTGCCCGGTCCGTGAAGTCCTTGACAGGGTCGCCGGGAAGTGGAGCGTGCAGATCCTGGTCGCCGCCGCGCACGGACCCATCCGCTTCACCGAACTGGAGCGCGGCATCGAGGGCATCAGCCGCCGCATGCTGACCCTCACCCTGCGCAACCTGGAGCGCGACGGACTCGTGACCCGGACCGTCCACCCGACGGTCCCGCCGAAGGTCGAGTACGCCCTGACGCCGGTCGCCCGGGAGCTGCACGAGACCCTGCAGCGGCTGACGGACTGGGCCGAGCGCCACCGCGTCCACATCGCCGAGTCACGTGCGGCCTACGACGCGCGGCACGAACCGGAACCGGCCGAGGCCTGACCGGTCCTCACCACCCGGATCCGGTCGTCCTCACAGCCCGAACACGCCGGGGTCCGCCGCCAGTTCCTTGAAGTACGCGCGGGGATCCGCGACCAGTCTGCGCTCCTCGAGGTCCATCAGACCGCCGACCCCCGTGATCTCGGCCGCCACCGTGCCGTCGGCCTTGCGGATCGTCTGGCGGATCCGGAAGGTCTTGCCCTCGCCCCACTCGAAGCCGCACGTCACCTCGACCTCGTCGCCCGCCAGCAGCTCCCGCAGGTAGCGGACGGTCGTCTCCAGGGCGACCGGCCCCACGCCCCGGGCGATCAGGCCGGACTGGCTGATCCCCGCGGCCTGGAGCAGCGACCAGCGGGCGTGCTCGGCGTAGTTCAGGTACACCGCCTGGTTGAGGTGCCCCTGCACGTCCGTCTCGTACCCGCGCACGGTCACCCGAACGGAAAACGGCTCGGTCACGGCTTCCCCCTTCTCCTGCCTCACTCGTCGGTCCGACCGATCCTGTCACGGGGCGCTACGCCCGTCTCGGGGACGCCAGCACGTAGCGCGCCCGCGTCCGCGGCTCCGTGTGCTCGCCGGCCTGCCACCCGGCCCGCTCCAGCGTCACCGCGCAGGCCCGCAGCGCCGCGCCGTCCGCCGCGTACACGGCGACGGCCTCCGGCTGCGGGGTGGCCCGCACGCGGTAGCCGTCGGCGTCCGGTCCCGCCGGCCGGTGGCCGTCCGCCTCCAGGGCCAGCGCGGCGGCCTGCACCAGATGCGTGCGCTCCCAGTCGCACGGCCGGTCGGTGGCCCCGTCGCGGTTCGTCATCCGGCGCAGCTCCAGCAGGCCCTGCCAGGCGCTGTGCACCTCGCGCCGCCGGGCCGGACCCGTCTTTGCCGGAGTCTCCTCGCCGCCGGCCCGCGCGGCGAACACACCACCGTCGGCCGCGGGAGCCTGAACGGCCGGCCCGGGGGAAGGCGCCGGCCCGGCCTCGCGCAGGCGGCGCCCGGCCGGTGTCAGGAAGTGATCGTGCGGCGGCCGGGGATGGCGGAAGGCGAGCCCGCGCTTCACCAGCGCCGCGAGCTGCGCCTCCGTGCCCTTCAGACGCCCGGTGACGGGATCGGCGGCCTCGATGACACGCCGCTGCGCGGCGGTCGGCGGTCGTGCCACGGCGTGCTCCTTTCCGGAGAGCTCCTGCCGGCCGGCCCGCGGCCTCCCCACGGCGCCGCGACCAGCCTGGTCAAGGCTACGCGGAGGGTCCGACAAGCCGCCCGGCGACGACGGCCGCCCCGGACCCGGCCCCCGCCCGCCGACGCCTCGCGCCCGGTGCGGAGCCGGGCGCGGGGTGCGGGGACGGACGCGTGTCAGCGATCGGCGGCGTACGAGACGAACGCGGCCCACTCCTGCGACCGGAAGGCGAGCTGGGGGCCCTGCTTGTTCTTCGAATCCCGTACGCGGACGGTGCCCGGCGTGGCCGCGACCTCGACGCACTCCGGCCCGTCGTTCGTGCTGTAGCTGCTCTTGAACCACTCCAGCTCGGAACTGCTCCCGGCCGAGGGCTGTATCGTCATGTCTCTCCCAGCGCTTTCTCGATGAAGGCCAGCGACTCCCGGGGCGTGAGAGCCTGGGCCCGGATGATTCCATACCGGATCTCCAGCACCTGGGTCTCCTTGGGATCGGAGATCAGCCGGCTGATCAGCTGAACTTCGTTGTGCCCGACCGTGTCGCCGTTCCTGAGCTTCAGCAGTTGGAGCGATCCGGCGAGGCCGGCGTGGTCGTCGCGGTTGGTGGGCATCACCTGGATCTCCACATTCCGCAACTGACCGATCCGCAAAAGGTGTTCGAGCTGCTTCCGCATCACCATTCTGCCCCCGAGCGGGCGGCGCAGCGTCACCTCCTCCAGAACGAAGCTGAAGACGGGAGCGGGCTGTCGGCTGAAGATCTCCTGGCGCGCCAAGCGCGCGGCCACGAGCTGTTCCACCTCGTCCTCGGTGAACAGTGGACGACGCATCCCGTACAGCGCCCGGGCGTACTCCGGGGTCTGGAGCAGGCCGTGGATCACCGTGTTGGCGTACGCGCAGACCTCGACCGCCTCCGCCTCCAGCTTCGCCAGGTCGCGGACCTTCTTCGGGTACCGGGCCTCCTCGACGTCCTTGTGCAACCCGGTGATCATCCCGCCCGTCCCGAGCACCCGGTCCGCCGCCTCCAGGAACGGGGCCTTCGGCGCCCGCCGTCCCCGCTCCACCGAGGACACCTGCTCCTCGCTGTAGCCGATCGCCGCGGCCAGCTCGGCCTGGGTCATCCCCGCCCGCTCGCGCCACATCTTGACGACCTTGCCCACCGTCCGCAGGACCGCCGCCGAGTCCTCGTCCCCGCCGTACGGCTCCGGACCGTCCGCGATCTGCCACCCCTGCCCCGTCACGCCCATGCCCTGACACCTCCGCTCGCCACCCGTGTCCAACACCCCACGGGCGCACGGCGTCACGCGCCGCCGCCCGGACGGTGCCGGACAGTTCCGGACGGCGGCCGTACGGCGGCCGTACGGCAGGGAGGGGCCCGCGGCCGGGTGCCGGCCGCTACTGCCGGTACCCGCTCAGGAACCGTCCGATCCGTCCGATCGCCGCCTCCAGGTCGTCGGCGTGGGGCAGCGTCAGGATGCGGAAGTGGTCGGGCGCCGGCCAGTTGAAACCGGTGCCCTGCACCACCTGGATCTTCTCCCGCAGCAGCAGGTCCAGGACGAACTTCTCGTCGTCGTGGATCCGGTGCACCTTCGGGTCCAGGCGCGGGAACGCGTACAGCGCGCCCTTCGGCTTCACGCAGGACACGCCGGGGATCTCGTTCAGCTTCTCCCAGGCCACGTCGCGCTGCTCGCGCAGCCGCCCGCCGGGCGCGGTCAGCTCGCGGATGGACTGGCGGCCGCCGAGGGCGGCCTGCACGGCGTACTGGGCGGGCGCGTTGGCGCACAGCCGCATCGAGGCCAGCATGGTCAGGCCCTCCAGGTAGTCCCTGGCGTGCTGCCTGGGCCCGGTCACCACCAGCCAGCCGGAGCGGAAGCCGGCCACCCGGTACGTCTTCGACAGGCCGCAGAAGGTGAGGACCACCAGGTCGGGGGCGAGCGCGGCGGCCGAGTGGTGCACGGCGTCGTCGTAGAGGATCCGGTCGTAGATCTCGTCGGCGAGGACCATCAGGCCGTGGCGGCGGGCGAGGTCGAGGATGCCCTCGACGATCTCCTTCGGGTAGACCGCGCCGGTGGGGTTGTTCGGGTTGATGATCACGACCGCCTTCGTGCGGTCCGTGATCTTCGCGGCCATGTCGTCGAGGTCCGGGTACCACTCGGCCCGCTCGTCGCACAGGTAGTGCACCGCCTTGCCGCCCGCGAGGGTCGTCACGGCCGTCCAGAGCGGGAAGTCCGGGGCGGGGACGAGGATCTCGTCGCCGTCCTCGACCAGGGCCTGTACGGCCATGGAGACCAGCTCGGAGACGCCGTTGCCGAGGAAGACGTCGTCGACGTCGACCTCCAGGCCGAGCGTCTGGTAGCGCTGGGCGACGGCGCGGCGGGCGGAGAGTATGCCGCGCGAGTCCGTGTAGCCGTGCGCCTGCGGCAGCATGCGGATCATGTCCTGGAGGATCTCCTCCGGCGCCTCGAAGCCGAACAGCGCGGGGTTGCCCGTGTTCAGGCGCAGCACGCTGTGGCCCGCCTCCTCCAGTGCGTCGGCGTGCTCGATCACCGGGCCGCGGATCTCGTAACAGACCTCGCTGAGCTTGCTGGACTGCCGGAACTCCATGCGCCGCCACCTCTTCGGTATCTGGTGTTGCTTGGTTTTACCAAGTGGGAGCTTGGAAAGTCCAACAACTTGTCTAGACTGCGTCGCATGCCACCTCGCCGAAACTACGACCAGTACTGCTCCGCCGCCCGCGCGCTCGACGTCGTCGGCGACCGCTGGACCCTGCTGATCGTCCGGGAGCTGCTGGCCGGCCCGCGCCGCTACACCGATCTGCACGCGGACCTGCCGGGCGTCAGCACGGACGTACTGGCCTCGCGGCTGAGGGACATGGAGCGCGACGGCCTCGCGACCCGGCGCCGGCTGCCGCCGCCCGGCGCGGCGCACGTGTACGAACTCACCTCACGGGGGCGGCAGTTGCTGCCCGTGCTCCAGGCGCTCGGCGCGTGGGGGCAGGCCGAGCTGGGCGAGCGGCGGCCCACGGACGCGGTGCGCGCCCACTGGTTCGCGCTGCCCCTGCTGCGTTCCCTGGAGGGCCGGGGGGCCGCCGGGGAGCGGGGAACCGTCGAAGTGCAGCTGGAGGAGGGGCGGTTCCACCTGCACGTCGGCGCCGAGGACGGCCCCGTGTACGGCGAGGGACCCGCCGCCGGCGAGCCCGACGCCCGGCTGGTCCTGGACACCGACACCTGTACGGCGGTCAGCCGGGGGGAGACGGACCTGGCCGACGCGGTGCGGGAGGGACGCGTCGAGGTGACCGGCGACGGCCCGCTCGCCAAGGCCCTGAGAGGGGCCTGAGAACGGCAGAAGGCCCGCACCGGGCGGGCCTTCTGGTGATGTGTCAGGCTCTCGGCGGCCGTCCCGGCCCACGCGTCAGCGCGTACCCGGCCACCCCCGCCAGCGCGGCCAGCACGCCGCCCACCGCGGTCCACACCCACCGGTCGGACCACAGGCCGGAGGCCCAGCCGTCCTCGGGCTCGACGGCCGACAGCACGGCGGACCCCTCGGACTCCGCACCGTCGGAGCGCGTCGCGACGCCCGGCACCAGCGGTTCGGCCAGCGAGCCGTCCACCGCCGCGGCCCCGCCGATGTTCTCGGAGTCGGCCCGCACCTCGGCGTCGACCGGCAGGCCCAGGTCGGAGGCCGGGAGGTCCACCACCGTCAGCCGGACGTAGTACGTGCCCGGCAGCGGGTCGTTGGCCCACGGCTCCGACCAGGCGCGGACCGTGCGCAGCACGCAGGCCAGCTCGACGGAGGACGCCTCCGGTGCCGCGGTGCGCGTCTGCGCCCCGTACTGGCAGGCCTGACGGCGCCGCAGCCCGTCGTACACGTCGAGCTGCCAGGTCTGGGCGGCGTGCGTGTCCGGCAGCTTCACCGTGGCCCGGACCGCGGGCCGCCGGCCGGCGTCCGCCGGGAACGACCAGTACAGGTAGTCGCCCGCGGACCCGTTCGCCGTGGCCCGCTGTCCCTGCCCGATCTCCGTCGCGGTACGGAACGACGTGCCCGCCCGGGTCGGTGCCGCGTCGTCCGACGGGCCCGGCGAAGGCGCGGCCGAGGCGGTCGCCGCGGGTGCCGCGGCCAGCCCCAGCGTCAGCAGCGCGGCGCTCACCGCGCGGGGGATGCGCATCAGTTCGTCCTCCAGACCGTGACCCGCCAGCGTGACAGCCAGCCCCAGACGAGACCGGCGAGGAAGCCGGTGAGCACCAGCACGCCGAGCAGCCACCAGCCGCGCCCGAGACCGAAGGCGGCCACGTCGTCCGCCGGGGCCGGGCCGTCCACGACGTCGACGGTCAGCTCCAGCGGCAGACCGGGCACGGTCTTCACCCCGGAGGCCGCCGAGAAGGAGTGGGTCACCGCCAGGCACACCGTCTCGGCGGCCGGCTTGTCCGCGTCGGCGTCGTCCCGTTCGGGCCTGGGGTAGCGCAGCCCCGTGGAAATGACGTCGGTACGGCCGTTGCCCGCCGCCTCGCCGCGGACGATCTCCCGGCCGTGCGCCGTCACGGCGCGCAGCAGCACGCCGTAGTCGGGACGCACCGCCCGGTCGGCGGCGACGCTCACCGAGGCGCGCAGCTCCTGGCCCGGCAGCACCTCCACGCGGTACCAGCGCTGCCGCCCGAACTCCTCACGGTCGGTGTAGAGCCCGGACTTCAGCGTCGGCGCCCCGGCGCACCGCGCGGCGCCCTCGACCGCCACCGGCGTCACCACCGGATCGGCCGCGCGGTCCACCAGCTCGTTGACCCGGTCGGTGAGTTCGTCCTGGTGCTCGACCGAGGCGTACGTGCCGCCGGTCGCCTCGGCGATGCAGCTCAGCTGCCTGCTCAGCTCGGCGTTCGGCACCAGGCCCAGGGTGTCGATGGTCAGGCCGATGCCCTTGGCCGCGATCTCGCGGGCCACCTCGCACGGGTCGAGCGGGGCGCAGGTGTCCTCGCCGTCGCTGATCAGCACGATCCGCTTGGAGCCGTCGCCGCCCTCCAGGTCGTCGGCGGCCTTGAGCAGCGCGGGGCCGATCGGGGTCCAGCCCGTCGGGGCGAGCGTGGCCACCGCCGCCTTGGCCTCGGTGCGGTCCAGCGGCCCGACCGGGTAGAGCTGCGCGGTGTCCTTGCAGCCGGTCTTCCGGTCGTCGCCCGCGTAGTCCGCGCCCAGCGTGCGGATGCCGAGTTCGACCTCCTCGGGCGTCGCGTCGAGCACCTCGTTGAACGCCTGCTTCGCCGCGGCCATCCGCGACCGGCCGTCGATGTCCCGCGCCCGCATCGAGCCGCTCACGTCGAGCACGAGGTCGACCTTGGGCGCGTCCTGTCCCGTGGGTTCACCGGCGGCTGCCCCGGCCGGCAGCACCAGCCCGGCCGTCAACGCGGCGAGCAGGGCACCGGCCCCCGCCGCCAGCCGTTTTCTTGTGATCATCGGCGGATCCTACGGAGCGGTGACGCCCTGCTCCAAAACGAGCCGTCAGCGCAGGGGGTTGGGCAGCTCCGCCCACTGGTCCCCGCCCGTCCCCGGCGACAGCCGCATCAGCGTCAGCGCCTTCGCGGGCAGCGGACCGCCGAGCAGGGCGGCCAGGTCGGGCGTGCGCGGCAGGTCCCGTACGGCCGCCTCCAGCGCGTCGCGCAGCGCCGCGCCCGTCCCGGCCGTCCCGGCCAGCGCGCCCGCCACCAGCGACCCGAACAGCTTGCGCCGCAGCGCGAGCGCGTCGTCCGTGACCATCCGGTCGGGCAGCCCGGGCGCGGTCAGGCCGTGCCGGGCGAGGCGGGCCGGGCTGACGCGGATGTCGGCCAGGTCCCGGTAGACCAGCCGCAGCGGGTCACCCGACGGCGACAGCACCACCAGCAGGTTCTGGCCGTGCGCCTCCAGGGCCACGCCCTGCTCCAGCAGGCGCAGCCCGACCGTCAGGGCGAGGCGGGCGAAAGCGGCCAGCCAGGCGGGGGAGCGGGGCAGCGCGGTCGTCGCCAGGGCCGCCACCGGCACCACCCGCTCCCCGTCCGCCGCGTACCGCCGCGGCGACTCGCGCAGCACGGCCGCGAGGTCCGGGGAGCCCGCCGCGACCGCGCCCAGGGTGCGCGTGACGTGCAGCAGGCCGTCCGCGCGCGCCGCCAGCGCCGCCGCGAAGTCCGACAGCACCGCGGACGCGGCGACCGAGGCGAGCGAGATGTCCCGCACCGAGGACGTCAGCCGGGCGCTCAGCGCGGTCTTCACGTGCGGCCCGCCGGGCAGCGCCAGCGTGCGCAGGGACATCAGCGGATGCGCGGCGAGCCGCTCCTCGCAGGTCCGCTTCAGCACGTGCGCCGCCTGCCAGGGGTGCACCGGGACCACCACCCGTCCCGCCTCCCGCAGCCGGTCCGGCCACGCGCCCGTCACCAGGCACTCCCCGGCCGGCACCGGCACCAGCCCCAGCTCCACGACCGGCCCGTGCTCGGGCCCGTACGCCAGCTGCTCGGCCACCGAGAAACCGGGCCGGGAACGGCAGGCGGGGTGGAAGGGATGCCCGTCCACGACCCGCTGCTCCCACTCCCAGTCGGACACCGGCCACTCGTCGGGCCGGTCCCGCCGCCCGGCCCGCGAGAGCGCCAGCGACGCGGTGCCGTGGCCGAGTTCGGCGGCGAAGGCGGCGCACCGCGGTACGGCGAGGTCCGCCATCAGCCGCGCGGGATCGTCGTAGTCCCTCCCGTCGAGCCGTACGGCGGTGACGTACGCGCCGGTCGCGTAGGGGTCCGGGTGCGGGCCGTGCAGCCGGCGGCCGTCGGACAGCCGCAGGACGAGCCCGTCCCGCCCGCGCTCGCGGGCGGCGATCCACGGCAGCGGATCGTGGGCCAGTCCGCGCCACAGCCGGGTCAGCACGGCCGCACGGGCCCCGGGCAGCGCGGCCGCGTACCGCGCGAGGAGGTCGGGACGCCGGGCGGCCAGCTCGTCGGCGACCTCGGCCTCGGCGGTGGGTGGACGGTGCACGGGCGGGCTCCTCGGGTACGCATAGGACGTCACGGGGGAAGGACGACGAGCGACATACTGATCATCCCCGCCCGGACGGACCGTAGGAACGAGTGAACGCGTGGACCTCCTGCCCCCGCCCGCCGACGACGCCGCCGCCCGGCGCGCCGACGTCGCCGAGCGCGCCGACGCGTACGCGGCCGCACCGCTGCTGAACTGCCTGCTGCGCGAGGTCGCCGAGCCGGTGGCGGAACATGACCCCGCGGGGCGCTCCGGCGCCGCCGGCGGCGCTTGGGGCGGACGCCGGGTGTACCGGCTGCCCGGCGTGGACCGCCTGCTGCGGGTGCGCGGCACCCGGCGGCCCGCCGAGCCCGAGCTGCACGCCGCGGGCCGCTGGCACCGCATCGGCCACACCGAGCTGGTCAAGCTCGTCGCCGAGGAGCTGCGCCGGCACACCGGCCTGTCCAACCACGAACTGCCCGCCGAGATGATCGACAGCCGTGACGCGGTGGCCGCCCTGCTGACCGCCCGCGCCCGCGCCACCCCGCCCGGGAGCCCCTACCTGCGCTCGGAGCAGTCCCTGCTGACCGGCCACCCGCACCACCCCGCCCCCAAGGCGCGCGGCGGCGGCCCGGCCGCCGGCTGGCTGCCGTACGCGCCCGAGGCGCACGCCCGCTTCCCGCTGACGCTGCTCGGCCTGCGCGAGGACACCGTCGTCGAGGAGGGCGACACCCGCGCCCTGGACGCCCTCGGCACCGCCCCGCCCGGCTACCGGCTGCTGCCCGCCCACCCCTGGCAGCTCGACCTGGCCGGCCGGGAGCTCGCGCCGGCCTTCGCCGACGGCCGGCTCGTCCGCCTGGGCACGACCTCCTTCGACGCCTGGCCCACGGCCGCCGTCCGCACCCTGTACGCCCCCGGGCACGACCTCTTCCTCAAGTTCAGCCTGGACGTGCGCATCACCAACGACGTCCGCCGGCTGTGGCGCCACGACCTGCTGAAGCTGCGCCGGACGGACGCGGCGGTGTCACGGGCCCTGCGCGAGGGACCCGCGGCCTGGCTGAGCGACCGCGGCTACCGCACCGCCGGCTTCGCCTTCGAGGAACTGGCCGTCCTCGTGCGCGACGGCTTCGCCGGCCACCTCCCGCCCGGCGCGACCCCGCTGCTCGCCGCCGGCCTCGTCGAGGGCTTCGACGGCAGCCCGCTCGACACCACCGCCGACCCGGCGGCCTGGTGGGAGGCCTACCTGGCCCAGGTGGTCCCCCCGGCCGTGACCGCCTTCGCCGACCACGGGGTCGTCCTGGAGGCGCACCTGCAGAACACCCTGGTCGCCGTCGACCACGAGGGCACGCCGGTGCGGGCGCTGTTCCGGGACGCCGAGGGCGTGAAGCTGCTGCCGGAGGTGGACCGGGCCGCCGGCTGGGAGCGGCTGGTGTACTGCCTGGTCGTCAACCACCTCGCCGAACTCGCCGGGGCGCTCGCCGAACGCCGTCCGGGTCTGGACCCCTGGCCCGCCGTACGCCGCGCGCTGGCCCGCCACGACCTGCCCGAGGCCGCCGCCCTGCTCGCCGCGCCCACCCTCCCCGGCAAGACCAACCTGCTGCTGCGCTGGACGGGCGCCGACGGCGCCGACGCGCGCTACCTGCCGCTGCCGAACCCGCTGGCCGGGCCGTGAACACGACCGGACGGCCGGAGGCCCCCCGTACCCCGGCGGGTGCGGTCGCGCGACGTGACCGTTGTCCGCTGGGTGACCCCGCTCAGGCCGGCCGGCTCCGTACCCGGAGCCGTCGAGGCCGACGACCTGGCTGCCGGTCTTCCTCGGGGTGATGTGCCCGACGCCCCGCCGGCGCAGCCAGACCCGAATCGCCTTGGAGTCGCAGCCCTTGTGGCCGATGACGTGGTCCGGTCCGCTCCGGGGGCGTCCCGGCCCGGTGCGGGGCACCCGGATCGCGTCCATGCCCTGGTCGATCACGAGGGCACCTTGCCAGCCCGGGCCCGGATCACCGCGACCTCGACGGGCTGCACCAGCTCCGTGAACTCCTCACCACCCACGGCGACACCGCGAATGCCCCGATTCCCGTCGCGACCGAGACTTCCCGCAGGCTTCTCGTCGCCCGCTCCGCGCCGGCCGCGGCCCCCGCTGACACACACCCGGGCGTCGGCGACGGCAGCGGCTTCGCCGCCGCCGACCACCCCGGCGGAGCGGGTGTCGGGGACGGCGACCAGGGCGGCGAGGATCAGTGCCACGCCGATCGGGAGGTTGACGAGGAAGATGGCGCGCCACCCGGAGCCGAAGATGTCCGCGTCGACGAGCCAGCCGCCGAGCAGCAGACCGGCGACCGAGCCCAGCGCCGTGACGACACCGATGATGCCGAGATCGGCCCGCGCTCATGGGGCTTGAAGAGCACCTGCACGGTCGAGAGGACCTGCGGGACCATGACGCCCGCGAACGCACCCTGCAGGACGCGCGCCAGGATGAGGAGTTCGGGGCTGCCGGCGGCCGGCGCCAGCAGCGAGGCCAGGGTGAAGCCGGTGATGCCGAGGATGAACACCCGCTGGCGGCCGAAGATGTCACCGAGCCGTCCGCCGGTCACGAGGAGGGCGGCGAACGCGAGCATGTAGCCGCCGATGGTCCATTCCAGCTGGGCCGGTGAGGCGTCGAAGCCTTTCTGGATCGAGGGTAGTGCTGTGTTCACGATGGTCGAGTCGACCAGATCCATGAACATGGTGAAGATCAGCACCGTCACCGCGACGACGCGCTTGTTCATGCTGGATGCCGTCCGTTGGAAAGGGAGAAGGAAAGTCGGAGCCCCGCCGGTGTGTCCGGCGGGGCTCCGGGTGTACCCGGCACCGCACGGGGGATGACTGGCGCTCGGGCACGCCGAGGGCTCCTGGACGGGGGCGGCCAGGAGCCCTGGCTCTGGGGGGTTTTACCGGGCGGCCTCGACCAGCGCCTCGACGCCGGCGGCGATGTTGCCCGCCAGCACCTCGCCGTGCGCCGCCCCCATCTGCTCGCTGCCGGGTCCGGTGAACTCGACGGTGTGCGTGATGCGGCTGCCTCCGCCCGGCAGGGCCGTCACGCGGCAGTCGGAGCGGGACGTGAGCTCGTCGGTGAGCTGCACGTCGATGGTGAATCCCTCGCCCTCCGTCACGTCGCTGAGCGTGGAGGATGCGGGCGGCTGCCCCTCGGAGGCCACCCGGCCCGTGCTGCCGGTCTCGAAGGGACCTTCAAGGTCCAGCTTCACCATGCCGGCGTTCCAGGTGGGCCAGGTGCCGGTGCTCGCGTACTGGGTCCAGATCGCCTCAGGAGCCAAGCCGGCGTCGGCGCTGTATGCGTGCTGCCACATGTAGATCCTCAGAATCTGTACGTACCCATGTCTTATACGAACGTACATTTAAGTCGGGGGTCGTGCAACCTCTCCCCGTCGAACGAACGGCTGGTGCCGCCGATCGGGCGGCGCCAGCCGTGGCACGGGCACAACTCACTTGCCGTGCTTGACCGCTGTCCGGCGTCGACCCGCAGCTGGGCGCCCGTCACGAACCGGGACTCGTCCGAGGCCGGGTGGGCGACGGCGTGGGACACGTCGATGGGCTCCGCGTAAGGAGCCGGCGTGGCGGGGAACTTCGGGAAGACCTGCTCGGCATCCTCGCGGGTCGGGTTCTCCAGGTCCGGCCGGAACATCCGGTGCATCCGCTCGTCCTGGAGCATCGAGGTGTCGACACCAGGTCCCGGGTGGCGGCCTTCCTGGTCACCACCCGGCGCCCGGCCTTTTTCCCGGCCACCCGGGACGTGACGTGGAAAACGGTCTCGAACTCGTCGTCATCTGCACGGGGTACGCACCCGGCCGGTGGAACTCGCCCGCCGGCTGAGGGGGGTCCTGACCAAGGGAATGCTGCCCAGCGAGGGCCGCCGCATCGAGGAGTTCCCGCTGGACTCCAACCGTCAGGTGGACCGCGAGCGGCTCGCGGCGCAGCGGACGGGCACCGGCTGAGCGGGTGCCGTCGCGGCCCGGAACACGTATTGCCCGCCCGATCGGTGCGATCGGGCGGGCAACGACGTGAGTGGGGGATGCCGGGCAGCTCCCGTCCGGTCCGCTTCAGGAAGCGGGCGAGGACGTCTCGGCGGGGAGCTCGGTGCGCGTGGACATGAGCAGAAGACGCAGCGCATGGGCGAGATCGGCTCCGGACGGCTCCCGCTCCGGGTCCACCATCAGCTGCGCCGTCACGCCCATGAACAGGGCCTGGTGGAACGAGCCGACCGCACGCAGCTGCTCCGGGTCGGCCGCGTCGTCCGTGAGGTCCTTGAACATCCCGACGTCCTTGAAGACGTTCACGATGCCCATGTGCCCCTGTTCGATGCCGTCGGCGAGCGCCTGGCGGACCACCGGCACGTGATCGACCTGGGCGAAGGCCTCGAAGCTGGCCGCCCAGACCTGCCGGTGCATGTGGAAGTCCCCGATCAGCCGGGTCCAGATCGTCTCGAAGCGTTCCAGGGGACCGGTGTCGTGGTCGTCGTCGGCCGCCACGGCCTGGGTCGGCTCCTCGCCGGACTCGCTGATGGCCTCCATCAGGACCTGGTTCAGGAGGTCTTCCTTGGAGCCGTAGCGTTAGCCGATGGACGCCAGGTTGGTGCCCGAGGCGGTGGCGATGTCCCGGGCAGTCGTGCGTGCGTACCCCTTTTCGGCCAGGCAGCGCTTCGCGCCCACCAGCAGGTCTTCACGATGTCCCATGGGGTGCTCCTGCCTCACGTCTGTGCACCTGTCTTGCACGGCGACCTTGTACGAGCGTCTAATTCCGACTCGCGCCTGCCGGAATCGGGGAATCTCAGCGACGTGAACGGTAAGGATCATGTGGTCCGAGCCGCCGTGCGCCGGTGTCCGGACCGGTTCAGGCGCCGGCGGGAGCGGTCGGCGCGGCACGGTCCGTCTTTCCGCCGGCGGCCGTCGGGGGTTCAGGCATCCGGCACCGACCCTGCTGCCGAGCATCTGCGGGCCGTGAACACGTGTCATACCTGCACCCGGAAGCCCGCATCGGCCGGACCGGCATCTTCCCGCAACGTGCCGAGGGGCGAAGGGCCGACAAGGGAAAGCGGCTCCGAAGGACGGCTTCCACGTGCTGCGGCACGCCTGTGTTCCGATCACGCTGGAGGCGGGGGAGCCTGCGGCGACCGGGGCGCGGCGGCTCGGCCACTCCTCGTCGGCGGTCACCCCCGGTTACTATGCTCATTTCGTGCCGGAAGCCGGAAGCCGGAAGCAAGGGGCGCACCGCTCCTGACGGACCGCCGGGGAGACAGGGGGACGAGCATGCCGGCCGAAACCTCCCGGACTCTCCCCAGGGCTGATCAGGGAGGTTTCATCGGATGGCGCCCCGTAGGAGCTGACCGTGGAACGTGAGACGAAAGAGCCATGGGGCCTTGGAAGATGCTGAGGGAGGTCACCGCAACCCGCTACGTCGAGCCCCTGCGCTCCGGCGGCTCCGTCCCCGGCGTCGTCGAGGCCGACGACCTGGGCACCTACGTCGTGAAGTTGTCCACAGGGTGGCGCTGGCCTGCGGTGATGCAGCAACCCCTGTCGCTGAGCTGCACAGATGTTCCTTTCAGAGTGTTTCAGGTTCGTGCTGCTTTATGTAGCCGATCCTCCCCACGCGCTCCCCAGCGGCGCGGATACTCCCCAGATTCTCCCCAGGGAAAGCCGAGGTCATCAGCGGCGACGAGACGAAACTCTTCCCTGTCATAGGCACGTTGAGTGACTGCCGAGGGGGTGGGCCACTCTGTAGTGGCCGACTCTGCCATGCTTGGTTGCCCCCGGCCGAGGGGCACTCGTTCGGCTCTATGCAGAGCATGGGAGCGCGGTGCGGGCTGGACCCCGTGTCCAGGTGGTCTGCCCTTAACGAACGGCAGCGCGCTCTTCTCGAACGCGTCGCGGCCAGTGAAGAACCCGGAGCCTGGTCGCCTGGGGACTGGAGCTCGGCCCATGCCCTACGCGATCGTGGGCTTCTGACGGTCGGCAGGGCTGGAGGGCACGGCCGTGTGGAGGTCACCGAGGCCGGCCGGTTCTACGTCCGGCTTGGCTATCACCCCGAGGATCCAGCATTCGAGGGCGGTGGTGCCCAGGAGGTGTCCGCCGCGCCTCCAGCGTCGACAAGAGCAGACGGGCGGCGCGAAGACGCGCGTCGCAAGCGCAGTCCGATGCCGTACAGCGAACGGCCCATCGCTCGTGCTCGACGGGCGAAGGCACAGGAGTTGGTCCAGCGTCTGGTCGCCGAGGGGAGTGTGCTTCCTCACCGCGTGGAGGAAGCCCTCGTGGTGGGGTGAGGGCGGCCGTTGAGTTGTTGGCTGCCCCGCCCATTCACTTCTCGGTAGTCACGTTTCGTGAGGCGGGGTGGATGTCAGGTGGGTGTGGGCCTGTCAAACGAGCGGGTCTGTTCCGTAGTCGGTGGCGCCGGAGGGTGTGGTCAGCTCAGGAGGATGCGGTGGCGGAGGAGGGGGAAGCGCGCGCGGCCGTACATCTGGCGCTTGATCAGCTTGGTTTTGTAGTTCACGCCTTCGGTGCCGCCGTCGTGGTGCGGCAGGGTGAGGGCGGCGTCGACTGCGGCGCGGTCCTTCTCGAGGCTACGGGTGAAGGCATGCAGGTGGGGCAGGTCCTCGGTTTGGGCCGAGGTGATCCAGGTGCTCAACAGGCTGGCATTGCCGTCGGCGGGATCCAGCAGCGCGGCGAGGTGGTGGATGAGGTCGGTCGGAGCGGTCATCTCGTGGCAGGCAGTGCGGGCGGCCTCGATACGTTCGCGCTGGTGGTCCTTGAGGCGGTCGGGACGGGTGAGCAGGTAGCGGGCCAGGCGCCGGGGTTAGAGGGCGGGCCGGTCGGCCTCGACACGGCCCTGGTTGATGTAGCGGACCAGCAGGTTCGAGCTGCCGGTGTAGCCCAGCTTCCTGATCTCCTGGAGGAGATGGGTGACGGGGGCGGCCGGGTTCTGCAGTCGGCGCTTGCGCAGGTGATCGCGGTAGGGGGCCACGAGGGTGGGCCGGTACTTGGGGGCGCGGATGAGGCGCGCGGGCTCGGTGACACGGTCATAGCGCTTGACGGTGTTCAAGGCGAGGTTCAGGCGCCGTGCGCATTTCAGCAGGCCGGCTCCGCGCTTGCGCAGGGCGTGGACCTGCTGCCAGCGCTCGCGTGTGGTGGCGGCCTGTCTCCCCTCGGCCGGGGGCGGGCCCGCTTTCGCTCAGCAGGTGCTGTGCGCGGCGACTTCTTTGCGGACGGCCTCGGCGAGGTTGTGCCACAGGCGCCAGCGGTCGCTGATCTGGAGACCGGATCGACGCAGGTCGACGCCCTGGGATCAGCCCCGCGTGCGCGGGGACCACCACCACACGGCCTGGACGAAGGGCAAATGGGAGGGAACAGCCCCGCGTGTGCGGGGACCACCTGCTCACCACCCGCACCAACGGGCCGCTGCTGGGATCAGCCCCGCGTGCGCGGGGACCATGCCTTCAACGGCGCGGGGGACGCCGTCGTGGCGGATCGGCCCCGCGTGCGCGGGGACCACGCCATGTGGTAGGCGTCGTCGGCGTCGGTCGGGGGATCAGCCCCGCGTGCGCGGGGACCACTCGTGAGGAGTTGGCGGCCGCCGAGCGTGCGCGGGATCAGCCCCGCGTGCGCGGGGACCACGCGAGGACGCTCACGCTCGACGAGCCGTGCCCGGGATCAGCCCCGCGTGCGCGGGGACCACACGATTCGTCACGTGACGAAACGCGGGCGCCCGGGATCAGCCCCGCGTGCGCGGGGACCACTCGGGGTCGGCGTCCCAGATGGCGGCGAGGTTGGGATCAGCCCCGCGTGCGCGGGGACCACAGGAGGCGGACGAGCGCTTCGTCCGCGCGGACGGGATCAGCCCCGCGTGCGCGGGGACCACTTCCCACGATTCCCCGAGGTCCCCGGAGTTTCGGGATCAGCCCCGCGTGCGCGGGGACCACCTGGAGGCAGTGGTGTTCAAAGGTGGCGGGGCGGGATCAGCCCCGCGTGCGCGGGGACCACCGGGGTGATGCGGTGTACCCCGTCTCCGACCGGGGATCAGCCCCGCGTGCGCGGGGACCACAGCTTGTCGTCGTGCGGCGCCTCCGGCTCGAAGGGATCAGCCCCGCGTGCGCGGGGACCACTCTACGGCGCGGTCGTCGATGGACAGGACTGCGGGATCAGCCCCGCGTGCGCGGGGACCACGACGGGAGCACCCGGGACATCGACGTGCCGCCGGGACAAGCCCCGCGTGCGCGGGGACCACCTGATGCCGAGGTCGCGGACAAGCTGCTCACCGGGATCAGCCCCGCGTGCGCGGGGACCACACACGGAGCGCTCGACGTCGCAGCCCATGGAGGGGATCAGCCCCGCGTGCGCGGGGACCACGCCCTGCAGTACGAGGCCCAGTCCCGGGGCATGGGATCAGCCCCGCGTGCGCGGGGACCACCCGGTCTTCTCCCGGACCGTGCCGGGGGAGACGGGATCAGCCCCGCGTGCGCGGGGACCACCACGCCTCGCCCTCACGGAAGTCAGCGACGTGGGGATCAGCCCCGCGTGCGCGGGGACCACGGTCACGGCTTCTCCTTCCGGGTGGTGAGGTGGGGATCAGCCCCGCGTGCGCGGGGACCACCCGTTGTAGACGCCGTCGCTGCTCATGGCCCGGGGATCAGCCCCGCGTGCGCGGGGACCACCGGACCGCGTACAGGTCGCCCAGGCCGGTGATGGGATCAGCCCCGCGTGCGCGGGGACCACGAGGGTGAACACCCGGGGCTTGCCGCCCTTGCGGGATCAGCCCCGCGTGCGCAGGGACCACAGGTCCCGAATCGTCTCCGCCCACTGGGCGGCGGGATCAGCCCCGCGTGCGCGGGGACGACAAGTTGTCGTACTGGATCGCCACCGTCGCCAGGGGATCAGCCCCGCGTGCGCGGGGACCACTTCGCGGAGACCTCGATGACGGCGATGACCTCGGGATCAGCCCCGCGTGCGCGGGGACCACGATCGGGCCCGGTCGCCAAACCGGATCCCGGGGGGATCAGCCCCGCGTGCGCGGGGACCACGATCGGGCCCGGTCGCCAAACCGGATCCCGGGGGGATCAGCCCCGCGTGCGCGGGGACCACGTGTGGCAAACGATCAGCGCACAGTGCCCGCTGGGATCAGCCCCGCGTGCGCGGGGACCACACCAGCACGTCGTAGGTGCGCACGGGCGGCAGGGGATCAGCCCCGCGTGCGCGGGGACCACAACGCCACGTTCCGGGTGCGCATGGAGTGCTGGGGATCAGCCCCGCGTGCGCGGGGACCACAACAGCTCTCGGGCACGAATCCTGCCGTGAGGGGGATCAGCCCCGCGTGCGCGGGGACCACGCGCGCGCGGCTTCGATCAGGTGGGTGTCGGCGGGATCAGCCCCGCGTGCGCGGGGACCACTCCCACTGGTCCTCCTAGGCGACCGCGGCGAGGGGATCAGCCCTGCGTGCGCGGGGACCACGCCAGGCCCTCGCACTGCTCGTCGGAGTACAGGGGATCAGCCCCGCGTGCGCGGGGACCACCGAAACTTCCCGAAGAAGCGGGAGGCTGACGCGGGATCAGCCCCGCGTGCGCGGGGACCACCAGATCGAGGAAGACCCGGCGGACGCCGGCGAGGGATCAGCCCCGCGTGCGCGGGGACCACTGCAGGCGCTCGTCCGGCTCGATCGATCCGAGGGGATCAGCCCCGCGTGCGCGGGGACCACTCGCTGTCCTCGTCTTCCTCGACGGCGGGGGTGGGATCAGCCCCGCGTGCGCGGGGACCACGACCTCGCGGCGGCCGACGACCCCGGCGAGGTGGGATCAGCCCCGCGTGCGCGGGGACCACGTAGGGGTCGCCCGCTGGGTAGTGGTCGGCGAGGGATCAGCCCCGCGTGCGCGGGGACCACTCCAGCTGGACGGCGGCCTTCTGCCGGTTCTTGGGATCAGCCCCGCGTGCGCGGGGACCACCCTCGGCGCCGCGTACCTGCCGGACGCGTCCGGGGGATCAGCCCCGCGTGCGCGGGGACCACCGCACCATAGACATGCAGCACCAGCACTCCTTGGGATCAGCCCCGCGTGCGCGGGGACCACACCGCTCCACCAAGGGCAAGGGCCTGCAGCAGGGATCAGCCCCGCGTGCGCGGGGACCACAAGCTGGGCGCTACTGTTCAGTCCGATGCGTCGGGATCAGCCCCGCGTGCGCGGGGACCACAGGCCGTGACGTGCGGTTTTACATGGAGGGGTGCCCAGTTGTACTTCCTTTTGGAGAAACGGGCATATTTCCTGAATTGGGCTTCATGTTGTTAAGTGCCTCGAAAACGCCGTCTCTTGGCTGCCTTACTCCAACCCTGGTGTCCGGACTCGGGTTGAGGGATGGAGGGTGCTGGTGTGTGAGGAGAGGGGCGGTGGAGGAGGGTGACGCCTTCGTGGTCGGTAGGGTGCCAGGCGTGTTCGTGGGTGGCGAAGGTGAATCCTTGCTCATTGTCGGTCTGGTAGGCGAGCAGGGCGCGGCCTTGGCCTCGGTAGCGGCGGACTTCTTCCCAGAGGATGTCGCGTACGCGGGCGGTGGGGGAGCCGATGAAGACGCCCGGGGATATTTCGAGCAGCCAGCGGGTGAGGAAGCCGCGTAGACCTGCGGGGCAGTTGGCGAGCACGATGACGGTCACCAGATCGGTTCCTCACTGAAGTGGGGTTCGGCCTCGGTGTCGCCGTAGTTGCGGCCGCCGGCCACGAGGCGGCCGTGGTCGGTCTGGAGCGCGACCTGGTCGGTTGTTTCCTCTACGTCCCGGCCGTCGCCGTGGTGGGCGAGGAGGAGGTTTTTGATGTCCTGTACGCAGCGGTCGAGGAGGCCCGTTTGATTGATGCGGTCTCTGAGTGCTCTGCGAGTTCGGGTGGCGACGTCGTCTTCGCCCTGGGCTGCCGCGTCGAAGGCGGCGGGGATGGCGATGTCTGTCTTGTAGAGGTCGGCGATGTCCAGGACGAACGAGCGTTCGTGGCCTGAGTGGACGAAGCCGAGCCCGGGCGAGCAGCCCAGTGCGCACACCACGGCGTGGGCGATGCCGTACATGCACTGGGCGGCCGCGGTGACGGCCTGGTTGGCCGGATCGCCGGCGGAGAAGTTGCCGTGGTGGTATTCGCGTCGGCGCCAGGGGACGCCGGTGCGGGCGGCTTCGCGGCGGTAGCACTCCTTGACCCGGCGGCCTTCCATGTTGAGCAGTTCCTGGCGGGTACGAGTAGAGGGGTCGTCGTCGGGGAATCGCAGCCGGTACATGGCTCGTGCGACGGCGAGACGGGTTCGGCGGTTAGCCCAGGCCGTGGCCTGTGCCTCCACGAGGCGGGAGGAGCGGGTCAGGGCTCGGCCGCCCGCGTAGAAGCGCACGCCTTGCTCGCCGACCCAGAGGACGCCTGCTCCGCATTCGCCGAGTACGGACATGGCCTGGTGGGTCACCCGGGTGCCCGGCCCCAGGAGCAGGGTGCCGATGGCGGCGGACGGGATGTGGGTGACTCCGTCCGCGTCGGTGGCCGTGATGGCGTTGTCCTCGCGGTGGATGGTGCAGCGTTCCAGGTAGATGAAGGAGATCCGGTCGCCGACTCGGGTGAGCTCTCGGGGAGAGGAGGCGGCGCGTTGGCTGACGGTGCTCATGAGGCGCGTGCGGGGGCGAGAGTTATCAGGCCGCAGCCGTAGGCCTTGCCCTTGCCCAGTCCGTGGGTGAGGGTGCGGCGGAAGGCGTCGATGTCGGTGATGCGCAGGCGTCCGTCGAAGGTGACCTGGGTGAGGCGGACGTCATGGCGGGGGGAGCGGCTCTGATCGCTCTTGCGGAACTGCAGTGGCGTCCGGTTGTGCACGATCACCTGATGCTCGTGGCCGTGTTCCGTCAGCTGCCGCTCCGGGGGGATGCGGACGATCTCGAAGCCGGCGCGTTCCTGCCGGGCCAGCAGCCAGCCGATCTGGTGGCGGGGGGTGATGTGGGCGGTCCGCTTGGTCTCGGCGCCTGCCGCGTCGCCTTCCTTGCGGATGTAGTGGACTGGGTTGGCGGTGAGCCGGAAGGCCCAGGTGCTGCCTGCGGTGAGGCGGTCGAGGAACTCCTTGTAGGCGAAGGTGGTCCAGCCCGGTTGGTCGAGGTTGGGCCAGCCGGCCTGTTCGACCAGGTGGGTCAGGTCTGGGCGGTCGGGGCTGACGATGAACAGATCGGCGCGGGCGGAGGCGGCCGGGTCCACGCGCCACAGCACCCGTGGTCCCTCGCCGTTGCGGGGCAGGGCGTCGGGGAAGGCCATGTTCACGGCGCCGTGCATGAGGTGGGGGGAGCCGAGGAGTCGGCGGGCGCCGGATCGGGCGGTGTTGATGCGGAAGCGGGTCAGGTACATCAGTTGGACCTCGGGATGTTCTCTGCCGTGGCGGCGCCTGCGGGCCCGTCGAGGGGGCGTAGCAGGGTCGTCGGGTCGTGCGGCCCGGACACGGCGGGTGCTGCGGGAGACGGTGGGACGACCCGGTCGGTGCGGATGCCGCGTAGCTGGTATTGCCGGTGCCGTGGGGCGAAGCTGACCGGCGTGTCGCGCAGGGACAGGTGCGGGAGCTGTCCTGGCGGGCAGTCGATCAGCGACTCCAGGGACTCCGGGGCGGCCGCAGCGTCGCTCCGGCTCTTTTGGCGCGTCAGCTGCCGCCGGTACCAGGGGGATGCCTGCCACGGTGCGGTGCGCAGGGCCTCCTCCAAGGTGGTGTCCGCCCTCGGCGGGCCCATGTCGAGAGGGCGGGACGGGGGGCAGGAGCGTCGGCCGAGGTAGGGCAGGAAGTGCGGGGCGAGCAGGCCCTGGTGCAGACGCTGCAGCAGGGCCTGCTCGCCTTCGACGCCGGCGACGAAGACGGCGTCGGCGAGGTAGAAGCGCTCCGACAACGGCATGGCCTTGCCGGAGTCGGCGTGGTGGGCGGTGTGGAAGTCTCTTAGGCGCAGGCCGGGTTGGTCGATGCGTACGCCGAACCGGAGGGCTGCCAGGTCGGAGAGGTCCGCGGTGCGGGGCCGGCCGTCGGCGGCGGCGAGCAGACCGAGCACGCCGCTCTTGGTGGGCGCGTTCTCCGTGGTGCGGCGGGCGAAGCGGGCTGCGGAGCCCCAGGACTGCAGGGGGCCGGCGAGCCGCAGCAGCAGCACCGTCATGCGGCGGCTCCGGAGGCGAGTCGCTGGGCGACGGCGGCGCCAACGTCCTGCAGCAGTGCCTTCAAGGAGACCTGCTGCCCCAGTTCGGCCAGCGCTTCGGTTTCGTCACCCACACGGAAGACCCAGCTGTGGTCCTCGGGGGTTTCGATGCCGTACTGCCTCTCCAGGTCCGGTACGTATGCGACGAGTCGGCGGCAGCTCTCGCGCAGGTATCCCCCGCCGGGGCCCTGCGGCACCGGCTCCTCGAAGGCGCTCACGAAGCTGACCGGGCGGCGGTCGCGGAGCTTCACGATCACGGCGGAGGGCAGGGTGTGGTTGCCGAAGGTGTTCACCTTCCCGGTCGGCAGGGAGGTGATGAACGCTTCCAGGAACGCCGCGACGGCCTTCTCCACCGGCGCGCTGGGTGCTTCGTCGTCCCGGAGTCCGAGCCCGAGGTTGCGCTGCAACTCGTCGACGTTCACGGCGGCGTAGCGGTAGAGGGTGGCGGAGTTGAAGTCGACGGTGCCGATCATTCCGGCGCCGGATTCCTCAGCGGTGTTCAGGTCGTCGACGGCCGTGTAGTAGTCGGACTCGATGTCCGACTTGTGCACGCTGATGGCGTGCGCCACCTGCGTGGCCGCCTCGACGTTCAGGTCCGCGGAGTCGGCGACCATGCGGCCGAAGAGGGCGATGTCCACCGAGTGCCGGGAGTCGACGGCCTGCCGGGCCGCGGCCTTGTTCTCCTTCTTCTTGAAGTGGTTCTTGAGCGCGTCGACGTCCCCCGTGCCGCCGCCGGCTTCGATCGCCAGCTCGGCCAGGGCATCCAGCTGGCGCCGGCTGAGGAACATCAGGTACGAGGAGGTGGGGGAGGCGGCCGGCTCGTCGCCGTTCTTCCCCTTCCGCTTCGGCACCTCGATCTTGGTGCCGGTGGCCGCCTGCAGCGTTTCGGCGGCCAACTCGACGGCCACCGGCTGCAGGGAGCCGTCCTTGGCGGTGATCCGCTCGGCCAGGGCCTCGGCGACCTTCTTGGTGCGGACACCGAGTGCCTCGGGAGGCAGCAGGTCGTTGAACGCCTTGCGGGTCGCGCGCTTCCAGGCCTGGCTGGAGACCCGTGCGCGGCGCACTCCTCCGTAGTAGGCCGACTTCGGCGTTCCGGTGTCGTCGCGGTTGAGGTTGCTCGGCGGAACGGTCTGGAGAACGTGGATGTCGAGGATAGTGCGGGTCACCATGGTTCCGTTTCTCTTCAGGGGATGCTGCGCCGGGCCGGGCGCAGGAGAGGAAGTGAGCCGCGGTCGTCTCGCGGCTGGTGGACGCGGACTACTCGCCGGCGTCGTCGAGTGATGCGTCCGGTGTCCGGGCAGCGGAAGCAGAGGCGACTTCTTCCTCGTCGTTCGCCGACGAGGTCTGGTAGAGGCGGTGGAAGTCACGGCCCCAGGAGCGCCTGACGCTGCCCTGGCTCGCCTCGTCCTGCCAGCGGTAGAGCTGCTCGGCGAGCAGGCCGTAGTCCAGGGGGATGCGGGCGTTGCGCAGTAGCAGCACCATCTCGCGCAGCCGGCGGCTGAGCATGTCGAAGTCCACCGAGGTGCCGATGCGTACGAACCGGGTTCGGATGGGCGAGTTGGCGTCCATCCTGCGGTCGGCTGCCTGATCGTTGGCCGACGGGCGGGCCGGTTCGTCCTGCACTCCTGTTTTGCCGTCGGCGAGCCGCCGTACGGCGCGGCCCAGGGACCAGCCGGCAAGATGCATGGGGTGGTCCCGGATGGACTGCTGGTGGAGTGCCCAGAGGGTCACGGCGAGGTGGACCGCGCGCTCCTCGCGCTCTTCCCGCTGCTCCTGCCAAAGCCTGATCTTGTGCGACAGGTGCCGGGACGGGTCGCTGCCGCTGCGGTCTTCTTGCCTGCGCTGTTCCCGCAGCCGGGCGAGGTCCTCCAGATATTCCAGGCCCCAGCTGGAGGGCGAGGTGTAGAGGTCGCGGCCGGCCTCGCGGCGCAGCCGGGCGACCGCGGCGACCGCGGCTGCGTCGTCTCGGCGGTAGCCGCTCTGCAGCCGGCTGACGGTCGACAGGGCGACGGAGCGGGGCACGGAGAGGCGGCGCGTGTTGTCGCTGTCCTGCTTCGGGGTGGCGGGAGCGGGCTCGGTGTGTGGTGTCGTTGTCGTCATCGTGCGCTCTCCGCGCGGTCGGGGCCGACGAGTCGAGGGCCTGACTGGGCCGGTACTGGGACGGTGGTAGGTCGGCTTGGCGGCGGGCCCAGGACCTTGTACAGGCGGGCTCTGAACCACTGCTCGGCGCGGCCGGTGTCCATCAGCCGGCTGCCCTGTCCGGGGACGTCGATCATGCGTCCTTCGTCCGCGGCGGGGCCTGTGGAGTCGAGCAGTTGCCGGCTTAGCCGTTCGAGATGTTCGCGGACCGTCTCCCGCCACTGCTGGCGAGCCGTCTCCAGGTCCGGGAAGGCCAGTAGGTCCTTCAGCCATGCCCGGTAGGGGCCGTCCAGGGCACCGAAGCCCAGATCGCGGGCGGCGGCGACGGGAGTCGTCGGGTCGCTCCCGGCGGCGCGCGCCAGGTTCCCGGCGAGCTGGCCCAGGGCGCTTACGGCTAGCTCGGCGTCGCTGACCGCGTCGACGGCGGTGGCGCCGTACACCGGGTCCGCCTCGTGCAGGGTGATCACAGGCAGAATCACCGAGTCGTCCACAATCTCGTCAATCACGGACTGCTGCGTGCCGTAGACCGCACCGATCAGATGCAGCCTAACCAGGGTTCCGGGAGGGATCTCACTGGTCGTGATTACTTGCGTGAACCACCGGGTGATGCCGGATCGCAGAATCCGGTCGGGCTCGCCTCGTTTACCGCCGTCGGTCACCTGCTGGCGGGCCGGAAGTAGGGAGCCCAGCCCGCGCCAGGCCGCCCTGCTCGGATCGTGCCGTAGCGGCGTGTACACCGGGGTGCGTCCCTGCTTCTTCTCCTGCGTCTCGCTGCGCCGCCAGCTCGACATTGGCTCCAGCTTCCACGGCGCCGCCAGCGCCAGCGGGTCGCCGTAGCCGAGCACCACTCCGGTGACCGCGCCGTCCTCGGTGTGCAGCCGGATTCTGCGGGACTGCCAGGTATACAGATCGCGAAGGCCGGTGGGCCGGGCCGGGCTGCCGGCGCCGTCGCGCTCTCCGGGACCCAGCGGGGTGGGGCGCCGCCAGACCGGCATGTCCTCCCTGTCGGAGGTGTCCCAGTTCGCCCCCGTCTCTTCCAGGGCGATGAGGTTGAGCAGCAGGGTTTCGCGTAGCGTCGCCCCCTCGGCGAAGACGCCGCCGAGGTTGCCCAGGGAGCCCACTCCCAGCGGGTAGACCTTGCCTGCCTTTCCTCGCTTGTCGCCGACCATGGCGGACTTGATGCCGGAGGTGTCGTAGGCGTGGGTGTGCACGAGCCACCGGGCGGCCTCCGCGTACGACAGCATTTCGACGCCGGGCTGCCGCATGGTGAAGAAGAGCTCCCCCACCGGCACATCCGCGACGATCCGGGTGAGCGGCGCGACCTCTCCCTTTTCCGTGCGCAGGCCGGCGACCTGATAGAACGGCCGCTCGGGGTGGAAGAGATCGAACCGGTCCCGGTGACGTGCCAGGTAGTCGGCCACCGGCGCGAACGGCCGGGGCGACATCCACAGGTCTTCCCAGTCCTCGACCTCGGCCGGACCGTCCAACGCGTCATACAAGATCGCCAGCAACAGCCGCAGCAGGGCGATCTCCTGTGTGGGAACGTCCCCCACCAGCCGCCGTAGCGAATCCGCCTGTTCGAACAAGCCGAGAAGGGAGACCTCCTCCACCGCCCCGTCCGCGTGCTGCACCGGCAACCACGGCATGGCCACCAGGTCGAAGGACGGCAGCCCGCCCGTTCCGGAACCGCGTGCGCTCACCACGCCGGCCTCGACAGATGCCGCGCGGTTTGCGATAGCAGCACCGGCACTGGCTTTGGCCGCGTGCTCATCCTGCTCACCCATACCCCCCTCTTGGGCTTCATCGTTCTCCGGTGGCGCCTGCGCGCCTCCCCCCGTCGCACCGCCCCTGGCCGCGGGCACGCCAGGAGCCGTCACCCGCAGGCCGTCGGCACGGCTGTAGGTGAGCTGGAAGCCTGCCAGACGGCACTGACAATCGGCGTCGAGCACAAGGATCAACTCGCCTGCCAGCCAAGGGCAGTCCTTTGCCTGCCAGGCGGGAACCCGGAACTGCTCCAGCTCGGCGATCGTCCTGTCGATCAACCACGGCGAGCTGAAACGCCCCGGCAGAGTGAGCGCGCTCGCGGCCACTGCCTCGGCGGCGCGCCGAGACGGAGCGAAATCGGTCGGCAGCTCCAGTCCGCCCCGCCCCCCCTCGCGGCCGCCGTCCAGCCACGGCACTGTGGTCAATCGGCCGTCGGCCTGCCGCTGAACGACCAGCACCTCGAGCGTCTCCGGGCTGTCGCGCACCTGGGCACGTCCCGCACGGGTGTCGTCCACATCGCCGGCGGCGGCCTCCAACCACCCGTACACCGGCCGCCCCGGCCGCCCGACCGGATCGAGGAGGAAACTCCCCGCTTTCTCCCGCTTCTCGGCGAGCAATCCTTCGTGCGCATCCCGCAACTTGCTCAGCCTCTGCGCCCACGTCTGCGGACCAACGGGCTGCTCGCCGTAGGCCCTCTGCACCAGCGGGCTGATGCCGCCCGGTAGCTCCAGAGCCACGCCGTCGAAATACGGCTCCAGCACGGCGATGGAGCGCAGCAGGACGTACTCACTCCGGTACACCGCGCACGTCCCCTTGACCGGCTGCGGAGGCGCCGCAGACCAGTCCACTCCGGTGGTCAGGCAGCGCGGTCGGGCCAGGCGCCGAGGCCGGGAGCGCTGGTGTCGGTGCAGCCGTCCCATCCTCTGCAGCACCAGGTCCACCGGAGCCAGATCCGTCACCAGCAGATCGAAATCGATGTCGAGCGACTGCTCCGCCACCTGGCTGGCCACGACCACATGACGAGCGGGACGCTCCCGCCCGTCCGGGCCGAACCGCCGCAGCAGCCCGGCGTCCTTCGCCGCCCGGTCCGCGGCGAGGAAGCGTGAGTGCGCCACCGTAACCGCGTCCTCGCCCAGGCGCTGCCGCAGCACGTCCGCGGTCTGCAGGACCCGGTCCACGGTGTTGCGTACGACCAGCGCGCAGCCGCCGTCGGCCAGCTCTCGCTCAAGGCGGTCGGCCAACACCTCCAGGTCGTCGTCCAGCCGCTCCAGCACCACCTGCGTTTGCCGGCCGGAGGCAGCCGACGGCCGCGCTGAAAGAACCGGCCGGCCCGGACAGGCGGCAGTGATCAGGGGGTAGGCGTCGGAGCTCGTCTCCACGCCGTCCGCCGCCGAACCGGCGTAGGCGGCCACCAGCGCACGCCGCCGTTCCTGCGGCAGCGTGGCCGACAGCAGCACCACCGGAACCCGGTACGCCGCCAGCCACTCCAGCACGCGGTCGAGGTAGCGCCCCATGTAGGCGTCGTAGGCGTGCACCTCGTCGATCACCACGACCTTGCCCGCCACCGCCAGATGCCGCAGAGCCAGGTGGCGGCTCTTCAACCCGGCGAACAACACCTGGTCGATGGTCGCCACCCCGAACGACGCCAGCAACTGCTTTTTGCGCCCGCGCAACCACTGGTGCGCATGCAGGACGGAAGGCTTGGCATCCGCCTCACCCTGCTGGTGCCGCTCGTCCGGATCGACACCGAGGATGGACGGCTGCCTCCGGCGCAGGAGGCCTGCCCACACCCTGTTGAGCGCCGCCTTGGCATGGGCCAGAACGACCGTACGCCGACGGTCCCCCTCCACCGTGCCGCCAGGGAGCCGTTCCAGCCACTCCAGCAGACGAGGGAACATAGCATCCCCCGTTGCACGCGTGGGCAAAGCCACCAGCACCCCGCCGGCACCGGACCGCGCCGCCAGAACCTCCGCAGCAGCCAGTGCCGCCTCGGTCTTCCCCTCGCCCATGGGGGCCTCGATCACCAGCAGCCCCGGCTCGGGCATGGAGCGCGCCACCTGCACGGCCTCGGACTGAACCGGCCGGATCGCCGCGCCCTTGAGCCTAGGAAAGCGCCGCGCGAACAACTCGGCGGTGGAGTGCCGAGGTTCCTCGGGACTCCACGGCTTCGGCAGGTCCAGCTCGTCCCAGGCGGCACGGAGCCTGCGCTGCTCGCCCACCGGTCCAAACGGCTGCCAACTCTCCGGATCGTAGGGAAACAGCTCGGGCGCGCTGGCGATCCAGTCCGCGAGGATCACCACCGCCGTCAGAACCACCTGCACCGTCTGCGGCAGCCGAACCTGCCCCCACTCCGGCAGCCTGCTCCTGGCCCCGGTCGCCTGAGCACAGGCATCCATCAGCTCGTACTGGACCTGATGCCACACGCTCTCGCTCGGCCCCGGATGCCGCAGCAAGTGCGGACGCAACTGCAGGTCATGAATCTGCTGATGATCGGGCGGCACCCCATGATGACCGCCCGCAACGACCGCGAACTGCCCGGACGCACGGCCACGCAGACCGAAGCGTTCAGCCATCCACTCCTGCAGCAGCAACTGCCCGGCCAGCCCGTGCGGAGCCAGCCGCCGATCCTGGCCGTACTCCCGAACCAAGGGCATGTCGAGGCCGACGTCCCTCATCACCCCGGCCAAGGACTCCACTTGGCACGCGAAGGCAGGCGTGGCCTTCCCCGCGTCATGGACGGCAGCCAGAAAACGCACGAGGACGTACGCGTCCGCCTCACCGGCAGGCAGGACTTCACTCACCAGCGCCTGGACGGACCGAGGCAGCCAGTGCTTCCACAGCAGCCCGGCAACGGCCCCGCTGTCCGCCATGTGGCGCCACAACGGAAGCCAACTGTCCGTTTTCCGCTCGTGCTTCGCCCACATCTGCCGCGTGGGTACGGACAACTGGTCGAGCGGCAGCAGAACGTGGTCCAAACGTGGACTCATGCGCTCATCAGACATGCTTGCCCTCTTCCTGCGCGGCCAAAGCGACAAAAGAGCCCTGGCCTGCGGGGTGTCGTGGTAGTGGGCCGTCGACACGAATGGCGTGGAGGACTACGGAACGCTCACCGCGGCGCAAGCCATCGGTGAACGCTCCGCAGCACCTGCGCGTCAGGCGAAGCGTCGGCCCGCACCGCCCGGCCGCGGCAGAAGCACCACCGTCACGATCACCACAACCCACACCCACGGCGCGAGCGGGAAGGGAAGGGACGAGCAAGGCCCGGACGGGGAGGGGGAGGTGGCGGACAGGGAGGCCGCGGGCGGGACGGCGGACAGCATCATCAGCAGCCCCTGCCAGAACGGCTCCGGCGGAGGGGGAGAGGGACGAGCTGCCGGATTTCCGGTGGTCACGTAGAATTCCTTTCGTCCTTGAGTGAGGACAGGCCGGACCCGTCCTTCCCGCGCTATCGGGAAGGGAAAAGCGGGTCCGGCCGCTTTTGGGCATGGGTGTTACACAGGTGGTAACGCCTAACCCACTGTCAGTGACAGCCTACTGGGTGGCCGCGCACCCTGTGCACGGTTCGTCGAAAGCTGTTGCTGGCTTACTCTTGGAGGCCCAGCACCTCAGTTCCTTGAGCAGGGCAATGTCCTTCACTTAGCCCAAGGCTGTTCTTGACGGCGCATCGCCACCTCAACCCCCGCAGAGGGCGGGGAGCATTTTGAAGGCCCAGCTCCTCAGGGGCCACCCCTGCAAGCGCAGGGACTCGCGGCCACGGTCAGAAGACCCTGCCAGGTGATCGTGACAACCAACTGCCCCTTGCACGCGAGCAGTTAGCACTGGCTCTCGAGGAGAGTACGCAGCCGGGGAACCCGCCCACGCAGGAAGACCGTATGCCGCAGGCTTGCACAGTACGGCATGAGAGACGTGTACGCATCCGGGTCGGCCGCCGTCAGGTCGTCCCGGTCCTGCCCGTGGAAACGGTCCGCAAGAGCTGCCTTGGCCTGGCGATGCCCGTCGGCGCTGTCACGTTATTGAGTGGTTCTCTGACAGCGCGTGAGGCATGTGGCGGGACCGGGCTTTGGGCCGGGGCGTTGTCACGTTGGTGGGGTGTTGATCGGTTGAGGGCGTAGAGGGGGCGGGCGGGGCCTGGATTACGCTGCGGTGGGCGGGGCGGTGGCGCCAGTGATCTGGTTGGAACCGGGCTGTGCTCGGCGCCGGACGCGTCGGGCCGGCGCAGCTGGCGCCGGTGTACCGAGCGCTGCGCAAGGGGTTCGAGGACGGCAAGAACGAGCCGGGGGCAGCGGACTTCTACTACGGCGAGATGGAGATGCGCCGCCACGACCGCACCGGCACCCCCCGCGCCGAACGCGGGCTGCTGTACGCCTACTGGATGCTCTCCGGCTACGGCCTGCGCGCGCTACGTGCCTTGGGCTGGTTGGCGGCCACCATGCTGATCACCATCGCGCTACTGATGGGCTTCGGGCTCCCGCAGGAGGACCCGAAGCAGAAGGCGACCCGCAATGTGCCACCTGGCGGAGGTAAGGTCACCTTCGAGATCGCAAAAGCCGACCCTCAGAACCCCACTAGGGATAGGTGGACAGGGAAGCGCTTCGAGAAGTCCCTGAACATCACAATCAACTCGGTAGTGTTCCGCTCCAGCGGACAGGATCTGACCACCGCTGGCACCTACATCGAGATGACCTCCCGCCTCGTAGAACCCGCCCTTCTCGCCCTCGCCGTTCTCGCCGTTCGCGGACGCATCAAACGCTGATCATCCACCGCTGGCTGTTCAACAAACTGAACATCCAGTCCGCTACTCACCGCGCCAACACTTCCTAGTAGTGCTTCGTTAGGTTCTGCGCTGTCTGCGGCTGCTCCGACGGTCGGGCAGACGGACGGCGGCCAGCAGCAGAGGATCGCCGGGCTCGGGCAGCAGTGTCGTCCTCGGGACGAGGCCCGCGTGTGCGGCAGCGACGCGCAGGTTGAACAATGCCGCCCCGCAGCCGATGTGCAGTGCCCGGTTGTCGGGGTCGGATCGGGACATGGCCCGCTCGGGGTCGGCCAGCAGCAACAGGTCGCGCTCGTCGCTCAGGTAGCGAAAGCGCCACGGCTGCGCATTGTGCATGGACGGCGCCGCGGTGGCCGCTGCCACCAGCGTGGCCACCGTCTTCTCGTCGGGTGATCGCTCTGCCATGGCTTCCTCCTCACAGACGCCGGGGCGCCGCCCATCCGGAGCCGCTGGATATCCGGCCGACGAACCAGCGTGCTCTTCCGCTCACCACCGGTGTCTCCTATCTCTACACATCACGCCGTGCACGAGACCCTCAAGGTCCTCACCGTCCCCGGGCCAGGGCCGGCCGGCCCTCTCCTGTCCGCGTCCCCGGGAGCGTCCAGCCGGGCGCTGTCACGTTGGCTGATCGGGTGGAATCATTTTCTGGTTGGTCGTGCTGGGAGGGGGCGTCTGTGGACAACGCACCGCCGTCGTAAAGGGGCACCGGTACCCGGTCGAGGTGATCGCGCACTGCGTGTGGCTGTACTTCCGCTTCCCGCTCAGCTTCCGCGAGGTCGAGGAGCTGATGCTCGAGCGCGGCGTGATGGTGACCCACGAGACGATCCGCCGCTGGTGCGCGAAGTTCGGCAGTCCTACGCCAACGGCCTGCGCCGCCGCCAGCCCCGGCCCGGGGACAAGTGGCACCTGGACGAGGTCTTCGTCAGGGTCAACGGCGAGCAGCGGTACCTGTGGCGGGCCGTCGACCAGGACGGCAACGTGCTCGACATCTTGGTCCAGAACCGGCGGGACACCGCTGCGGCCAGGCGCTTCTTCCGTAAACTACTCAAGAAGACTTGCTCGGTGCCGCGGGTGGTGGTCACCGACAAGCTCCGTTCCTACGACGCGGCCCACCGCGAGGTCATGCCCTCCGTCGAGCACCGCTCGCACAAGGGCTTGAACAACCGAGCCGAGAACAGTCATCAGCCCACCCGGCAGCGTGAACGTGCCATGAAGGGCTTCCGCGGCGTCGGCGGAACCCAGCAGTTCCTGTCCGCGTTCAGCGGCATCTCACCCCTTTTCCGGCCCCGCCGCCATCTGATGACCGCCGCCCACTACCGCGTCGAGATGACCATCCGCTTCGCCATCTGGGACCAGATCACTGGCGCCACCGCCCCGCCCACCGCAGCGTAATCCAGGCCCCGCCCGCCCCCTCTACGCCCTCAACCGATCAACACCCCACCAACGTGACAACGCCCGTGGTGACGCTGGCGCGATGGCTCGGGCACTCCTCCCCGGCTGTCACGCTTGGTTACTATGCTCACTTCATGCCGGAGGCCGGAAGCAAGGGACGCACCGCCATTGACGGACTGCTGGGGAGAACGGGAGACGAGCATGCCAGCCGGAGCTCCCCAGATTCTCCCCGGGGTTGAGCAGGGAGGTTTTCCCGGATTGCGTCGCGTTGGAGCTGGCCGTGGAATGTAAGGTAATCGAGCCGTAGGACCTTTGAAGATGCTGAGAGAGGTCATCGCCACCCGCTACATCGCACCCCTGCGCTCCGGCGGCTCCGTGCCCGGCGTCGTCGAGGCCGACGACCTGGGCACCTACGTCGTGAAGTTCACCGGCTCCGCGCAGGGCCGCAAGGCGCTGGTCGCCGAGGTGATCGTGGGCCGGCTGGCCCGCGCCCTGGGGCTGCGGTTCCCGGAGCTGGTCCTGGTGCACTTCGACCCGGCGATCGCCGCGCACGAGCCGCACCAGGAGGTGCGGGGGCTGCACGCCTCCAGCGCGGGGGTCAACCTCGGCATGGACTACCTGCCGGGCGCGCGGGACCTCACACCGGAGATCGCCAGGACCTTTCCCGTCGACCCGCTGGAGGCGGGGCGGATCGTCTGGCTCGACGCCCTGACCGTGAACGTCGACCGCACCGTGCACAGTTCCAACCTGGTGATCTGGCCTACCTTCGGCACCGCGCCCCCGCGCCTGTGGCTGATCGACCACGGCGCCGCCCTGGTCTTCCACCACCGCTGGGACGCCTCGGAGCCCCGGAAGGCGTACGACTTCCGCCACCACGCGCTCGGCCACTACGGGCCCGACGTCCGGGCGGCGGACGCGGAACTGGCACCCCGGGTGACCGAGGAACTGCTGCGCGAGGTCGTGGCGGAGGTGCCCGATGCCTGGCTCGCGGACCAGGAGGGCTTCGCGACGCCGGACGCGGTCCGGGACGCCTACGTCGGCTATCTGCACGCGCGCGTGCGGGCCTCCGCGGCCTGGCTCCCCACCGACTTCCCCTCGCGGGAGGAACTCGCCGCCGAGGAGGCCCGCCGGACGGCGCGGACCCGGCAAGGACGGCCGGACTGGCTCAAGTGGGTCCCGGACCTGCACGGCGGACCGGCCGCGGAACAGGACGGGGCGGTGTACCCGGGATGACCACGCGACCTCACCGCGTGCAGATCGAGTACTGCACCCGGTGCCGCTGGCTGCCGCGCGCCGCCTGGCTGGCGCAGGAGCTGCTGACGACCTTCGAGGCCGAACTGACGGAGCTGGCCCTCAAGCCCGGCACGGGCGGCGTCTTCGTCGTCCGCGTCGACGACGAGGTCGTCTGGGACCGCCGCGAGCAGGGCTTCCCCGAGCCGACGGCCGTGAAGAGGGCCGTGCGCGACCGGGTGGCCCCGGGGAAGCCCCTGGGCCACTCGGAGGAGCAGCCGCTCAGCCCTTGAGCCGCTCGTACGCCGGAAGGGTCAGGAAGTCGACGTAGTCCTCGTCGAGGGAGACCGTCAGCAGCAGGTCGTGGGCCTGCCGCCAGTTGCCCGCGGCGAAGGCCTCCTCGCCGGCCTCGGCCCTGATGGCGGCGAGTTCCCCGGCGGCGATCCGGCGGACCAGGCCGGCGGTGACCCTCTCGCCGTTGTCGAGGACGACGCCGGCGTTGATCCACTGCCAGATCTGGGAGCGGGAGATCTCGGCGGTGGCCGCGTCCTCCATCAGGTTGAAGATCGCGACGGCGCCGAGGCCGCGCAGCCAGGCCTCGATGTAGCGGATGCCGACCTGGACGGCGTTGACCAGGCCCGCGTACGTCGGCCTGGCGTCGAGGGAGCCGACGGCGATCAGGTCGGCCGCCCCGACGTCGACGTCCTCGCGCAGCCGGTCCTTCTGGTGGGGCCGGTCGCCCAGGACCTTGTCGAAGGACTCCATGGCGACCGGCACCAGGTCGGGGTGGGCGACCCAGGAGCCGTCGAAGCCGTCGTTCGCCTCGCGGTCCTTGTCGGCGCGGACCTTCTCGAAGGCGGCCTTGTTGGCCTCGGGGTCCCTGCGGGAGGGGACGAAGGCGGCCATGCCGCCGATCGCGTGCGCGCCGCGCCGGTGGCAGGTGCGCACGAGCAGTTCGGTGTACGCCCGCATGAACGGGGCCGTCATCGTCACCGCGTTGCGGTCCGGCAGGACGAACTCCGCCCCGGCGTCACGGAAGTTCTTGACGAGGGAGAACAGGTAGTCCCAGCGGCCGGCGTTCAGCCCGGAGGCGTGCTCGCGCAGTTCGTAGAGGATCTCCTCCATCTCGTACGCCGCCGTGATCGTCTCGATCAGGACGGTCGCGCGGACGGTGCCCCGCGGGATGCCGGCGTGGTCCTGCGCGAAGACGAACACGTCGTTCCAGAGGCGGGCCTCCAGGTGGGACTCCGTCTTCGGGAGGTAGAAGTACGGGCCCTTGCCCAGGTCCAGCAGGCGCCGGGCGTTGTGGAAGAAGTACAGGCCGAAGTCGACGAGGGCGCCGGGGACCGGCGTGCCGTGCCCGTCGACGAGATGGCGCTCGTCCAGGTGCCAGCCGCGCGGGCGCATCACGACCGTCGCCAGCTCCTCGTCGGGGCGCAGGGCGTAGGACTTGCCGGAGACCGGGTCCGTGAAGTCGATGTCCCGGGTGTACGCGTCGATCAGGTTGAGCTGGCCGAGGACGATGTTCTCCCAGGTAGGGGACAAGGCGTCCTCGAAGTCCGCGAGCCAGACGCGGGCGCCCGAGTTGAGGGCGTTGACGGTCATCCGGCGGTCGGCGGGGCCGGTGATCTCGACCCGGCGGTCCTCCAGGGCGGGCGGGGCCGGGGCCACCTTCCAGGAGTCGTCCGCGCGGATCGCGGCGGTCTCCGGGAGGAAGTCGAGCGTGCGGGTGCGGGCGATCCCGGCGCGGCGCTGCGCGCGGCGGGCGAGGAGCTCGTCGCGCCGGGGCGTGAACCGCCGGTGCAGCTCGGCCACGAAGGCGAGCGCCGCGTCGGTGAGGACCTCCTCCTGCCGGGGCAGGGGCCCGGCGTCGACGACGAGCGGCGGGGACGGCGCTGGTGCGGACATGAACGGTCCCTTCCTTCGGCGGGCGTGGCACCGGGTACCGGACTCCCCGGCAGGGCGGCGGGCGCCCGCGGAGCCGCCGGGCTCTTCTGAACAGCGGACAGTACTTTCCTCATGGTGGAATTTCAACGGTGTGCAGGAGCCGGGACACGCAGGGCCGGGGCGATCCGGCGCTCGGTGCCGCCGGTCTCACTCGAGGAACGCGAGGTCGGCCGCCGTGTCGATGTCGTACGCCTGCGCCACGTCCCCGCACTCGACCAGCGCGACCGCCTCCCGGCGCGCCTTCAGGTAGGCGCGCGCCCCCCGGTCCCCGGTCGCCGTCGCGGCGACGCCCGCCCAGTGCGCGGCGCCGAGGAGGACCGGATGGCCCCGTACGCCGTCGTAGGCGGCCGAGACCAGCGACTCCTCCGAGGCGAACGCGCCGAGCACCCGGGCCACCGCCCGCGGGCCGATGCCCGGCTGGTCGACGAGCGAGACCAGCGCGGCCCGCGAGCCGGTCCCGGCCAGCGAGCCGAGCCCGACGCGCAGCGACGAGCCCATGCCCTGCTCCCAGTCCGGGTTGTCGACCAGCACGCAGTCCGGCAGCGCGGCCCGCGCGCGCACCTCGTCCGCCCGCGCGCCCAGCACCACGTGCACCTGCGCGCAGCCGCCCGCGCGCAGCGCCCGCACGGCGTGCTCCACGAGCGGCCGTCCGCGGTGCTCCAGCAGCGCCTTGGGCCGCCCGCCGAGCCGCCGTCCGCCTCCCGCGGCGAGCAGCAGCCCGGCCACCACCCGCGTGTCCCCGGTCGCCTCCGGTGTCGTCATGGGTCCTGCATACCCCACGACCGGGCCGGGCCGGGGACTTCGGGGTCCGTGCCGGATGTCACGCAGCGGAGCAACTCGATGACGCAGCGGACTGGCGCCGGGCGGCCGGGGTGGCGTTAACTGTCGCCCGCACCGACCGGGCCGGGCGTTCGGCCGCTGTCCGGGGCGGGGAGGCGTCGGAACACAACGCGCATGACGGCGTGCGGAGGGGGAGAGCTGTGTCGCGGAGCGTGGAGCAGCGGCGGCAGGGGTCTGTGACCGGCGGCGACGAGGATCCGCGGGTGACGCGGCTGCGCTCGGCCGTGTCCCGGCTGCGCCGCCAACTCGCCGCCCATCCGGGAAAGTTCGCGGATCGTGGCATCGCGGAGGAGGAACTGGCCGCACTGGCCGCCATGACGGCCGGCGGCGTCCCCGAGGTCCCGCGGCTGCGCCGCTCCCTGCTGCTGGTCGCCGGGGCGATCGGCTCGGTGAGCGCGCTGTCCCGGGGGCTGTCGGAGGTGCGGGACGCGGTGGAGCTGTTCGGCGGGCCGCCCCGGGGGTGACGGCGGGGCGCGGAAAGCGCGCCCCCGCGGTGCCGGCGGCCCCCGGCCCCTGACGGCAACAAGGGCCGCCGGTGCGGACGCGGGGGTGCTCAGGCGGTGGGGCCGCCCGTGCTCGTGAGCGCCTCGGACAGCTCCGCCGCCACCTGCTGCAGCACCGGCACGATCCTCTCCGTCGCCGCCTCCGTGACCCGGCCCGCCGGGCCGGAGATGGAGATGGCCGCCGCGGTGGGGGAGCGGGGCACGGAGACCGCCAGGCAGCGCACCCCTGTCTCCTGCTCGCCGTCGTCGACGGCGTAGCCCTGCCGGCGCACCTCCTCCAGTGCCGCGAGGAAGCCCTCGGGCGTGGTGATCGTCCTCTCGGTCGCGGCGGGCATGCCCGTCCGGGCGAGCAGCGCCCGGACCTCCTCGGGCGGGAGGCCGGCGAGCAGGGCCTTGCCCACGCCCGTGGAGTGCGGCAGGACGCGCCGGCCGACCTCGGTGAACATGCGCATCGAGTGCTTGGAGGGCACCTGTGCCACGTACACGATCTCGTCCCCGTCCAGCAGCGCCATGTTCGCCGTCTCGCCGGTCTCCTCGACCAGGCGGGCCAGGTGCGGGCGGGCCCAGGTGCCCAGCAGCCGGGCCGCGGACTCGCCGAGCCGGATCAGGCGCGGGCCGAGCGCGTAGCGGCGGTTGGGCTGCTGGCGGACGTACCCGCAGGCCACCAGGGTGCGCATCAGGCGGTGGATGGTCGGCAGGGGCAGCCCGCTGCTCGCGGACAGCTCGCTCAGGCCGACCTCGCCGCCGGCGTCCGCCATCCGCTCGAGCAGGTCGAAGGTGCGCTCCAGGGACTGGACGCCGCCGCTGGCGGAGGACCGGGCGGAGCCGGTGGTGCTGGCTCTGGACGTCGGCACGGCGCGTTCCTTTCGGGCTGGCGGGAGGGCAGAAGCCTGCTCGGCAGCCGGTCGGACCCCCGTCGGCACGCGGCTTTTTCTGCTTCCCGGAAGCATAATTCCGCTCTATGGAAACGTCCAGTGCCGGAGCGCGGCGGCCACCCGGGAGAAGTGTGCCCTTGACGGCGGGGGAGCGGGAGTGAAGACTTTTTCAACAGAACGTTGAATTCCGTGACGCGGAAACCCGTCCCGTGACCGAACGTCCGACGGCGGCGAAGGAGAGGGGCCCGGGTGCCCGACGCCGAACTGGTGCTGCGCTCGACGCGCGTCATCACTCCCGCAGGGACGCGCGCCGCGTCGATCGCGGTCGCCGGCGGCACGATCACGGCCGTCCTGCCGTACGACGCGCCCCTGCCCCGGGGCGCCCGCCTGGAGGACGTCGGCGACCACGTCGTGCTGCCCGGACTGGTCGACACCCACGTGCACGTCAACGACCCCGGCCGCGCCGAGTGGGAGGGCTTCTGGACCGCCACGCGCGCCGCGGCGGCCGGCGGCATCACCACCCTGGTCGACATGCCGCTCAACTCCCTGCCGCCCACGACGACGGTCGGCAACCTCCGGGCCAAGCGGAGGGCCGCCGCCGGCAGGACGCACGTCGACGTCGGCTTCTGGGGCGGCGCCCTGCCGGACAACGTCGCGGACCTGCGCCCGCTGCACGAGGCCGGCGTCCTCGGCTTCAAGGCGTTCCTGTCGCCCTCGGGCGTGGCGGAGTTCCCGCACCTGGACCAGGACCGGCTCGCCCGCTCCCTGGCGGAGATCGCCGCCTTCGACGGCCTGCTGACCGTGCACGCCGAGGACCCGCACCACCTGGCCTCCGCGCCGCAGCGCGGCGGCCCCCGGTACGCCGACTTCCTCGCCGGCCGCCCGCGCGAGGCCGAGAACACCGCCATCGCCACCCTCGTCGCGCAGGCCCGGCGCCTCCACGCGCGCGTGCACGTCCTGCACCTGTCCTCCGGTGACGCGCTGCCGCTGATCGCCGAGGCCAGGGCCGAGGGCGTGCGCCTCACCGTGGAGACCTGCCCGCACTACCTGACCCTGACCGCCGAGGAGGTCCCGGACGGCGCCAGCGAGTTCAAGTGCTGCCCGCCCATCCGCGAGGCCGCCAACCGGGACCTGCTCTGGCGGGCGCTGGCCGACGGCGTCATCGACTGCGTCGTCACCGACCACTCCCCCTCGACGGCCGACCTGAAGACGGACGACTTCGCCACCGCCTGGGGCGGCATCTCCAGCCTCCAGCTGAGCCTGTCCGCCGTGTGGACGGAGGCCCGCAGGCGGGGACACGGTCTGCAGGACGTCGCGCGCTGGATGTCCACGCGGCCGGCCGGCCTGGTGGGCCTGCGCCGCAAGGGCGCCGTCGAGGCGGGCCGCGACGCCGACTTCGCCGTCCTCGCGCCCGACGAGACGTTCACCGTCGACCCGGCGGCCCTCCAGCACCGCAACCGCGTCACGGCGTACGCGGGCCGGACCCTGTACGGGGTGGTGAAGTCCACCTGGCTGCGCGGGCAGCGCATCACGGCGGACGGCGCGTTCACCGCACCGCGGGGCCGCCTGCTCGACCGGAACCCGTGAGGGCTCCGCGCTCACCCCCGCAACCGCACCGGCCGAGTCCCGAAAGGCGGACCTGATCACCGTGACGGCGCAGCAGCACCCCCCGCCGGCTCGTTTCACCGGCGACGCGAACCCCTACCGGGGCGGTGACCCGTACGCGGACTACCGCACCGCCGACTTCCCCTTCACCCACCACACCGACCTCGCCGACCGGCGGCTCGGCGCCGGTGTCGTCGCCGCCGGCGACGAGTTCTTCGCGCAGCGCGAGAACCTGCTGGCGCCCGGGCGCGCCGAGTTCGACCCCGAGCACTTCGGGCACAAGGGCAAGGTCATGGACGGCTGGGAGACCCGCCGGCGCCGCGGCGCCTCGGCCGAGCACCCCTGGCCGGCCGCCGAGGACCACGACTGGGCGCTGATCCGCCTCGGCGCGCCCGGCGTCGTCCGCGGCATCGTCGTCGACACCGCCCACTTCCGCGGCAACCACCCGCAGGCGGTGTCGATCGAGGCCACGTCGGTGCCGGGCGCCCCCTCGCCCGGGGAACTGCTCTCGGGCGGCGTGCGGTGGACGACGCTGGTCCCGCGCACCCCGGTCGGCGGCCACGCGGCCAACGGCTTCGAGGTCGCCGTCGAGCGGCGCTTCACCCACCTGCGCCTCAACCAGCACCCCGACGGGGGCATCGCGCGGCTGCGCGTGTACGGCGAGGTCGTCCCGGATCCCGCGTGGCTCCGGGCGCTGGGCACCTTCGACGTCGTCGCCCTGGAGAACGGCGGCAGCGTCGAGGACGCCTCCGACCTCTTCTACTCGCCCGCCGCCCACACCATCCGGCCGGGCCGCTCCCGCAGGATGGACGAGGGCTGGGAGACCCGGCGCCGCCGCGACCGGGGCAACGACTGGATCCGCTACCGGCTGGTGGAGCGGTCCGAGGTCCGCGCGGTCGTGATCGACACCGCCTGCCTCAAGGGCAACAGCGCCGGCTGGGCGTCGGTGTCGGTGAAGGACGGCGAGAGCGGCGAGTGGCGGGAGATCCTGCCCCGCACCCGTCTCCAGCCCGACACCGACCACCGCTTCGTGCTCGCGGAACCCGCCGTCGGCACGCACGCGCGCCTGGACGTCTTCCCCGACGGGGGCATCTCCCGCCTGCGCCTGTTCGGCTCCCTCACCGAGGAGGGCGCGTCCCGGCTGGCGGCCCGCCACCAGGACCCGGGCGGCTGAGCCGCCCCCGGCCCGCGGGGCGCACCGGCCGGACGGCACCGGCGCGCCCCGCACGCCTCACGCCGCGTGCCCGCCGTCCACGGCGAACTCCGCGCCCGTGACGTACGTGGCCCGCGCCAGGTACGCCACCGTGGACGCCACCTCCTCGGCCGTCCCGAAGCGGCCCAGCGCCGTCATCGCCGCCTGCCCGGCCGCGTAGGGGCCGTCCGCCGGGTTCATGTCGGTGTCGATGGGACCCGGGTGGACGATGTTCGCGGTGATCCCGCGCGGACCCAGCTCCCGGGCCAGCGCCTTCGTCAGCCCGATCAGAGCCGCCTTGCTCATCGCGTAGAGCGTCCCGCCGGGACCGGGGACGCGCTGGGTCATGCAGGTGCCGATGGTGATGATCCGGCCGCCCGGGCCCATCCGGACCGCGGCCGCGCGGGAGGCCAGGTAGACGCCCCGCACGTTCACGGCGAGGACCCGGTCGACCTCGGCCGCCGACAGGGTCTCCACCGGTCCCAGCACGCCCACGCCCGCGTTGTTCACCAGCACGTCGAGCCCGCCCAGCGCCCGGGCCGCACGCTCCACCGTCCCGGCCGCCTCCCCGGCGTCGGCCAGGTCCGCGCGCAGCGCCACCGCCCGCCGCCCCAGCGCCTCGACGGCCCCGGCCACCTCCTCGGCCGCCTCCTTCGCGCTGACGTAGGTGAGGGCGACGTCCGCCCCCTCGCGTGCGAGCCGCAGGGCCGTCGCCGCGCCGATGCCGCGGCTGCCCCCGGTCACCAGGGCCACCTTGCCGACGAGAGTTCCTTCGGGAGTTCCTTCGGGAGTTGCTCGAGAAGTCATGGGTCCACCCCAGCCGTCGCCGCCTGCGAGCACCGGCGGTGAACGGACGTCGACCTCGGCCCGCCAGGAACTCGGCCCTCCCCTCCCGCGTTCTCTCCCCGTGACGCTTCAGCGAGAGATCGTCGGCAACGCCATGCAGATGGCGGTCGTCAGCCTGCAGCCCGGCCAGACGGTGTACTGCGAGGCGGGCAAGTTCCTGTTCAAGACGGCGAACGTGACCATGGAGACCCGGCTGACCGGCCCGTCCGGCGGCGGACAGCAGTCGCGGCCGGGCTCGGGCGGGCCGGGCGGTCTGCTGCGCCAGGCGATGGGCACGGCCATGCAGGTCGGCCAGCGGGTCCTGGCGGGCGAGTCGATCGCGTTCCAGTACTTCACCGCGCAGGGCGGCGAGGGCACGGTCGGCTTCGCGGGCGTGCTCCCCGGCGAGATGCGCGCGCTGGAACTGGACGGCACGCGCGCGTGGTTCGCGGAGAAGGACGCGTTCGTGGCCGCCGAGTCCACCGTCGACTTCGGCATCGCCTTCCAGGGCGGCCGCACCGGGACGAGCGGCGGCGAGGGCTTCGTCCTGGAGAAGTTCACCGGGCGCGGCACGGTGATCATCGCGGGCGCCGGCAACTTCATCGACCTCGACCCCGCCGACTTCGGAGGCCGCATCGAGGTCGACACGGGGTGCGTCGTCGCGTTCGAGGAAGGCGTCCGGTACGGCGTGCAGCGCGTCGGGGGCCTCAACCGCCAGGGCCTGATGAACGCCGTCCTCGGCGGCGAGGGCCTGTCCCTGGCCACCCTGGAGGGCAGCGGCAGGGTCATCCTGCAGTCCCTGACCATCGAGAGCCTGGCCAACGCCCTGAAGAAGGCCCAGGGCGGCGACAAGCAGGGCCCGACGGGCGGCCTGTTCTCGACGCACACCGGGTGACGCACACCGGACGAGGCACACGGGTGCCGATGAGTTGCGGGAGCCGCAGGGGTCTGACCTGATGACAACGGACCCCACCCGAGCCCGAGAGAAGGCACCCCCATGGGCAAGCTCGTCCTCACCACCTTCATCACCCTCGACGGCGTCTACCAGGCCCCCGGCGGCCCCGCCGAGGACACCCGCGACGGATTCGACCAGGGCGGCTGGAGCGTCCCGTACGGCGACGGCGACTTCATGCGCTTCATGACCGGCGTCTTCGACCGGGTGGGAGCCTTCCTCCTCGGCCGCCGCACGTACGACATCTTCGCCTCGCACTGGCCGAAGGTGACCGACCCCGGCGACCCGATCGCCTCCCGGCTGAACGACCTGCCGAAGTACGTCGTCTCCACCACCCTCGCCGACCCGCGGTGGGCGGGCACCACCGTCCTCGGCGGCGACCTCGCCCGGGAGGTCACCGCCCTGAAGGAGCGCACCGACGGCGAGCTGCAGGTCCACGGCAGCGGCGCCCTCGCCCAGTCCCTGCTGGCCCGGGACCTCGTCGACACCGTCCACCTGCTGACCTTCCCCGTCGTGCTGGGCGCCGGCCGCCGCCTCTTCAGGGAGGGGGCGGTGCCGACCGCGTTCCGGCACACCGGCGGGCACGTCACCGGCGCGGGCGTCTCGGTGCAGTCGTACGACCTGGCGGGACGGCCGGAGTACGGCTCGTACCAGCTGCCGGAGAACAGCTAGCCGACGGCGCCGGGCGACAGCCGGGGAACGGGCGGCCGCCGCACCTCCCCGCCCCGGGGCGGCCCGCCGGGCACCGGGCCGCCGCGGGCCGGGGCGGCCGGCGTCCTGGCCGACGGGGGAACGGCCGGGGGAACGGCCGGGTGAACGGCCGGGGGCGCTCGGGCCGCCGGGGCCCGCGGCGGCGTTCGCGGGGACGGCGCGGGGACGCCGGGCGGCAGGTTAACTCCCCGAAAACACACGGGACTTCACGGGAAAATCCACGGATCCGCCATTGACGCGGCCCGCTCTACGCGCGTCATCATGTGGCCCATGAGATTCCCCCCACGCCTCACGCGCCTCGGCACGGCAGCCGCCCTCCTGTCCGCCCTGCTGGTCGGCGGCACCGTCTCCCCGACCACGGCCGGCGCCGCCCCCTCGGCGGTCGGCAGCATCTGCCACGGCGACCTGCCCGCCCAGGCGTACGACACCCTCGAACTGATCGAGCGGGGCGGGCCGTTCCCGTACGCGCAGGACGGGAGCGTGTTCCAGAACCGCGAACGCGTCCTGCCCGGCCGGCCCACCGGCTACTACCACGAGTACACGGTCGTCACGCCCGGCTCCGCCACGCGCGGCGCGCGCCGCCTCGTCACCGGCGAGGAGCACCAGGAGGACTACTACACCGCCGACCACTACGCCTCGTTCGACCTGATCGACTACGGCTGCTGAGCCGGGCGGCCCCCGGCGCCCCCGCGCGGCCGGCCGGAAGTCCCGTCCCCGGGCTCGGCGGGACTTCCGGCTCCCGGCGGCGGCGAACAGGGCGGAGGCCACCCCTCAGGCGAACGCCGGCGCCGCCCCGCCCGGGATCTCCGCGAGCCGTACCGGTCTGCGCTCCCGCCGGGACAGCTCGCACGCCTCGGCGATCCGCAGGGCCTGCAGGGCCTCCCGGCCGTCGCAGGGGTTGGCGCGCCCGCCCCGGACGACCTCGACGAACGCGTTCAGTTCCGCCTCGTAGGCGGGACCGAAGCGCTCCAGGAAGCCGGTCCACGGCTTGTCCGCGGCCGGCGGCCCGGTCGGCTCGGTGGACGCGATCGGCGTACGGTCGTCCAGGCCGACGACGATCTGGTCGAGCTCCCCGGCCAGCTCCATGCGCACGTCGTAGCCCGCGCCGTTCAGCCGTGTCGCGGTGATCGTGGCCAGCGTGCCGTCGTCGAGCGTGAGCAGCGCCGCGCCCGTGTCCACGTCGCCCGCCGCGCGGAACATCGCGGGCCCGGCGTCGGACCCGGCGGCGTACACGTCCACCACCTCCCGGCCCGTCACCCAGCGCAGGACGTCGAAGTCGTGGATCGACGTGTCCCGGTACAACCCGCCGGACAGCGGCAGCCACTGCGCGGGCGGCGGCGCCTGGTCGCTGGTCAGGGCCCGGACCGTGTGCAGCCGCCCGAGCCGCCCCGCCCGCACGGCCTCGCGCGCCCCCCGGTAGCCCGCGTCGAAGCGCCGCTGGAACCCCATCTGCAGCACCGTCCCGGCCGCCTCCACCTCGGCGATCGCGCTCAGGGTCCCCGGCAGGTCGAGGGCGATGGGCTTCTCGCAGAAGACCGGCAGGCCCGAGCGTGCCGCCCGGCCGATCAGTTCGGCGTGGGCCGACGTCGCCGTCGTGATCACCACGGCGTCCACGCCCCACCGGAAGATCTCGTCCACTCCGGGCGCCGCCGTCTCGCCCAGCCGGTGCGCCAGCTCCTGGGCCCGTGAGGCGTCCGCGTCCGTGAGGATCAGGGAACCGACGTCGCGGTGCCGGCTGAGCGTGTTCGCGTGGATCGTGCCGATGCGGCCCGTACCGATGATCCCGATGCGCATGGAAACAAAGTGGGGCCCGAGCCCTCCGCTGTCAATGAGCATGTCCTGACAACCGGACTACACGACTTCCCGTCAACAACGCTCGGAGCTACGCTCGGCCCGTGCCGAAACCAGAAGTGGATCCGACCGTGCAGCTCGAGCTGAGCGTGGACCGCAGCTCCCCCGTGCCGTTGTACTTCCAGCTGGCCCAGCAGCTGGAGGCAGCGATCGAGCACGGCACGCTGACCCCCGGCAGCCTGCTGGGCAACGAGATCGAGCTCGCCGCCCGGCTCGGCCTGTCCCGGCCGACCGTCCGCCAGGCCATCCAGTCCCTCGTCGACAAGGGCCTGCTGGTGCGCCGCCGCGGCGTGGGCACACAGGTGGTGCACAGTCAGGTCAAGCGCCCGCTGGAGCTCAGCAGCCTCTACGACGACCTGGAGGCGGCGGGCCAGCGCCCGGCCACGAAGGTGCTGGTCAACACCATCGTCCCGGCGTCCACCGAGGTCGCGGCGGCGCTCGGCGTGGCCGAGGGCGGCGAGGTGCACCAGGTGGAGCGGCTGCGGCTGGCGCACGGTGAGCCGATGGCGTACCTGTGCAACTACCTGCCGACCGGTCTGCTCGACCTGGACACCGGGCAGCTGGAGGCCACCGGTCTGTACCGGCTGATGCGGGCCGCCGGGATCACCCTGCACAGCGCCCGGCAGTCCATCGGCGCCCGCGCCGCCACCGCCGCCGAGGCCGAACGGCTCGGCGAGGAGGCGGGCGCGCCGCTGCTGACCATGCAGCGCGTGACCTTCGACGACACCGGCCGCACGGTGGAGTTCGGCACCCACACCTACCGGCCCTCCCGCTACTCCTTCGAGTTCCAGCTGCTCGTGCGCTCCTGAGCCCGTCCCCGGCCGGGGACGGGTCTTCGTCGCATTGTCCGGACAATATGACCCGCCCGCCCTCCCCGGCCATGTGACGCCAAGGGCCCGTGTTCGACAATGGGGCGTTTGGGGCTGGTGAGGCCATTCGGTTCACCCGCTCCTCGCGTACGACAGAACACGGCAAGAAGGGCACGGCCTCGTGGCACGGTTTCGGACCTGGGTGGGCATCGCGGTGGCGGGGGCGCTCTGCGTCTCCCTCGCCGGATGCAGCAGCACCGGCGGCAAACGGGCGGAGGACGCCCGCAAGGCCGCGGCGGCCCGGGGGAGGGCGGCGGTGGACACGCCCCGCTGGACCTTCGCGATGATCACGCACTCGGGCGACGGCGACACCTTCTGGGACATCGTCCAGAGCGGTGCCGAGCAGGCCGCCGCCAAGGACAACATCGACTTCCTGTACTCCCATGACGACGAGGCGCAGCAGCAGGCGCAGCTCGTGGACGCGGCCGTCGACAAGAAGGTCGACGGGATCATCGTCACCCTCGCCAAGCCCGACGCGATGAAGGCCGCCGTCGCCCGCGCCCGCAAGGCCGGCATCCCGGTGGTCACCGTGAACTCCGGCTCGGCCCGATCCGAGGAGTTCGGCGCGCTCACCCATGTCGGCCAGGACGAGACGGTCGCCGGCGAGGCCGTCGGCGAGGAGCTGGACGAGCGGGGCAGGAAGAAGGTCCTGTGCGTCCTGCACGAGCAGGGCAACGTCGGTCACGAGCAGCGCTGCGACGGCGTGGACAAGACGTTCGACGGCAAGGTGGTCCGGCTCTACGTCAACGGCACGAGCATGCCGGACGTGCAGGCCGCGATCGAGGCCAGGCTCCAGTCGGACCGGGCCGTCGACGCGGTGGTCACGCTCGGTGCCCCGTACGCCGACACCGCGGTGAAGGCCCGGCAGGGGGCGGGCAGCGACGCCGAGGTCGCCACCTTCGACCTCAACGCCAAGGTGGCCGCCGGGCTCCGGGACGGCACCCTCGGCTTCGCCGTCGACCAGCAGCCCTACCTCCAGGGCTACGAGGCCGTCGACCTGCTGTGGCTCCACAAGTACAACGCCGACGTCCTCGGCGGCGGACGCCCGGTGCTCACCGGTCCGCAGATCGTCACCAAGGCCGACGCGGCCGCCCTCGAGGAGTACACGAAGCGGGGGACCCGATGAGCGCGATCGCCGGACCCTCCACTGATGAAAGGTTTCTGCAGAGCTCTTCGCTGCGGAAGCTGCTGAGCCGACCCGAACTGGGCTCGGTCGTCGGCGCGCTCGCGGTCTTCGTGTTCTTCGCGCTGGCGGCCGACAGCTTCCTGCGCCCCTCCAGCCTCAGCACGGTCCTGTACGCGTCCTCCACGATCGGCATCATGGCCGTCCCCGTGGCGCTGCTGATGATCGGCGGCGAGTTCGACCTGTCGGCGGGCGTGCTGGTGACGTCCTCCGCGCTGGTCTCGTCGATGTTCAGCTACCAGATGACCGCGAACGTCTGGGTCGGCGTGGGCGTGTCCCTGCTGGTCACCCTGGCCGTCGGTGCCCTCAACGGCTTCGTGCTCATCCGCACCGGACTGCCGAGCTTCATCGTCACGCTCGGCACCTTCCTGATGCTGACCGGCGCGAACCTCGGCCTCACCAAGCTGATCGGCGGCACCGTCTCCACCAAGACGATCGCCGACATGGAGGGCTTCCCCGCCGCCCGCGCCCTCTTCGCCTCGACGCTCACGCCCGGCGGCGTCACCATCAAGATCACCGTCGTGTGGTGGCTGGCCCTGGTCGCCCTCGCCAGCTGGATCCTGCTGCGCACCCGCGCCGGGAACTGGATCTTCGCCGTCGGCGGCAACCAGGACGCGGCCCGCGCGGTCGGCGTCCCGGTGGCGAAGACCAAGATCGGCCTCTACATGGGCGTGGCCCTCGGCGCCTGGATCTCCGGCCAGCACCTGCTCTTCTCGTACGATGTCGTCCAGTCCGGCGAGGGCGTCGGCAACGAGCTGACCTACATCATCGCGGCCGTCATCGGCGGCTGCCTGATCACCGGCGGGTACGGCAGCGCCGTCGGCTCGGCGGTCGGCGCGCTGCTGTTCGGCATGACCGGCAAGGGCATCGTCTTCGCCGAGTGGGACCCCGACTGGTTCAAGTTCTTCCTCGGAGCGATGCTGCTCCTGGCGACCCTGCTCAACGCCTGGGTCCGCAAGCGGGCGGAGGCCACCGGATGACCGGCGCGCGGGACCGCACGGCGCTCGTGGAGCTGTCCGGCGTCGGCAAGCACTACGGCAGCGTCCGCGCCCTGGAGGGGGTCTCGCTGGAGGTGCGCGCCGGTGAGATCACCTGCGTCCTCGGGGACAACGGCGCGGGCAAGTCGACCCTCATCAAGATCATCGCGGGGCTGCACGGGCACGACGGCGGCACCCTGCGCATCGAGGGCGAGGAGACCCGCCTGTCCTCCCCGCGCGAGGCGCTGGACCGCGGCATCGCGACCGTCCACCAGGACCTGGCGGTCGTCCCGCTCATGCCGGTGTGGCGCAACTTCTTCCTCGGCTCCGAACCCCGCAAGGGCGTCCTGAGGCGCCTGGACGTCGACCTCATGCGCAGGACCACGCGCGAGGAACTCCTGCGCATGGGCATCGACCTGCGCGACGTCGACCAGCCCATCGGCACGCTCTCCGGCGGCGAACGCCAGTGCGTGGCGATCGCGCGGGCGGTGTACTTCGGCGCGAAGGTGCTGGTGCTGGACGAACCGACGGCGGCGCTGGGGGTGAAGCAGTCCGGCGTGGTCCTGAAGTACGTGGCCGCGGCACGGGACCGGGGCCTGGGTGTCGTCTTCATCACCCACAACCCGCATCACGCGTACCTGGTGGGCGACCGGTTCGTGCTGCTGCGGAGAGGCACGATGGTGGGCAACCACCCGCGGGAGGAGATCACGCTCGACGAGCTGACCCGGCAGATGGCGGGCGGGGAGGACCTGGAGGAACTCCGCCACGAGCTGCGGCGCGGGTAGAGCCTGCCGTCGAACTCCCGCCGTCCGCCCGCCGTCCGCCCGCCGTCCGCCGCCGGACGGGCCCGGCGGCGTCGGGTGCGTGCTCCCGGCGTGCCGGGCCGCGAAGCGTGTACCCGGACGCACTCGGGCCGGGCCCGCCCGGTGCGGCGAGGGCGTGTGCACGGCGTCGCCGCACCGGGCGGGAGCCGGACGACAGGGCCCGGGGGTGCCGGTGCGGGCAGGCCCCGCGCACCGGCGTCCGGCGGCGATCCGTACGGCCCCCGTGCTTCCCTGTTCGGCACCTGGCGGAGCCGTGCGGCAGAATCGGCGGCGATGAGCACCTACCGCGACTTCACCGCCCCCATCGGCTCCCGCCGCGCCCCCGTGCTCCGCACCGTGGGCACGAGGGAGCGCCGCTCCCACCTGACCGCACCCCGCGTGCCGACGGTCGGCATCGACATCGGCGGCACGAAGGTGATGGCGGGCGTCGTGGACGCCGACGGCAACATCCTGGAGAAGCTCCGCACGGAGACCCCGGACAAGTCCAAGAGCCCCAAGGTCGTCGAGGACACCATCGTGGAGCTGGTCCTGGACCTGTCCGACCGGCACGACGTGCACGCGGTCGGCATCGGCGCGGCCGGCTGGGTCGACGCCGACCGCAACCGCGTGCTGTTCGCGCCCCACCTGTCCTGGCGCAACGAGCCGCTGCGCGACCGCATCGCCGGCCGCCTCGCGGTCCCCGTCCTGGTCGACAACGACGCCAACACCGCGGCCTGGGCCGAGTGGCGCTTCGGTGCCGGCCGCGGCGAGGACCACCTCGTCATGATCACGCTCGGCACCGGCATCGGCGGCGCCATCCTGGAGGACGGCCAGGTCAAGCGCGGCAAGTACGGCGTCGCCGGCGAGTTCGGCCACATGCAGGTCGTGCCCGGCGGCCACCGCTGTCCGTGCGGCAACCGCGGCTGCTGGGAGCAGTACAGCTCCGGCAACGCCCTGGTGCGCGAGGCGCGCGAGCTGGCCGCCGCCGACTCGCCGGTGGCGTACGGGATCATCGAGCACGTCAAGGGCAGCATCTCCGACATCACCGGCCCGATGATCACCGAGCTGGCCCGCGAGGGCGACGCCATGTGCATCGAGCTGCTGCAGGACATCGGCCAGTGGCTCGGCGTCGGCATCGCCAACCTCGCCGCCGCCCTCGACCCCTCCTGCTTCGTGATCGGCGGCGGCGTCTCGGCCGCCGACGACCTGCTCATCGGCCCCGCGCGGGACGCCTTCAAACGCCATCTCACCGGCCGCGGCTACCGCCCCGAGGCCCGCCTCGTGCGCGCCCAGCTCGGCCCCGAGGCCGGCATGGTCGGCGCCGCCGACCTCGCCCGGCTGGTCGCCCGCCGCTTCCGCCGCGCCAAGCGCCGCCGGGTGGAGCGCTACGAGCGCTACGAGCGGTACGCCAAGGCCCGCACCACCCGGGAGTCGCTGTGACGGCCGACGCCCTGCCGCAGCAGACCGGCCCCTCCGGGGAGGGACACGGACCGGCCGAGGACCGCGGCCGCATGATCCGCCGCAGGGCGCTCACCCTGCTGATCATCGTGCTGCTCATCGGCATCCCGGCCGGCTACCTGGTGATCTCCGCGAACCAGAGCCGCGACAGCGGCAAGGACAAGGAGGCGAAGTACTCGGCGACCGGCCTGACCGAGGGCTGGCCGTCGAAGCTGCAGCGCCGCCTCTACCAGGTGCCCGTCCCGCATCCCGCCTGGCACGTCGCCTATTACGAGACCAACAACTGGAAGACCAGCCGCCTCTACGTCCAGTTCGAGACCAACGCGGCGGGCCTGGACGCCTTCCTGGCCGGCGTGGGCACGAACCGGCAGGACCTGAGGCGGGGCGACATCACCATCGGCGCGCGCGACCAGCGGGTCAGCGGCTGGAGGTTCGCGGACCCGGACGCGTGGTGGGGTCTGGTGCACAAACAGAAGAACCCCGCCCCCACGCACGACATCGTCGTGAACATGTCCAACCCGGCCTACCCCTGGGTCTACCTCGTCTCCCGCACCGTGCCCTGACCGGCACCGCCGGGCCCCGCCGTCGGACCCCCGCCTGCCCGGCGGCGCCCCGCACGCCCTCCCTCCGCACCGGACCCCGGCCCGAGTGCGTCCAAGTACGCGGGTCACGGCCCGGCGGGCGGACGACGGGAGTCCGACGACGGGGCTCGGGACAGCCGCCGGAACCGACTGTCAGACCCCGCCCGTAGAGTCGAGGACGTCTGATCCGGCACACGGGCGGGAGGTGACAGGACCTATGGGCGACACGGCCGCGGCGGCCGAGCGGACGGGCGGGGCGCGGATCCCCCTCCGGCTCGCGGCCGTCTTCCTGCCCGCCCCCCTCCCGCGCGACGGGCGGATCGCCTTCTGGGACCCCGAGGGCGGCGACCCGCCCGCCGGGGACACCGAGCTCACCGTCGTACGACGGCACGGAGCCGGTGTGCGGCGGCGGACCGCCCCGGCGCTGTCGCTCCCGCTCGACGAGGCCCTGCCGCTGCTGGTGCGGGCCCGGCACGACCCCGCGGCCCACCCCGCCACCGCCTGCTGGGGCGCGGCCGCCCTGCACGCCCTGCGGCTGACCGCCCGCGGCCGGCTGCTGCCCGGCCTGACGGCCACCGGCCACGACGCCTGGCGCGCCGGCCCGCTCGAACCCGACGACGTCGCACACCTGCGCGCGGTGGCCGCCGCCCTGCCGTACGAGGGCCACGCCGTCCCGCTGCCCGGCCCCGGCCCGATCCGGCTGCCCGAACCGGAAGCACTGGTGCGCGCCTTCTTGGACGCCGTCGCCGACACCCTGCCCCGCACCCCGGCCGCCCCCCACGCCTCGGGCAGGCCCTTCGCCGCGCGCGAGGGCCTGCACCTGCCCGACGCGCACGGCTGGGCCGCCGAGGTCGCCGCCGGCATGGACGCGGGCGTGCGGATCTCGCTCCGCCTGGACCTGTCGGCGTACGACCTGTTCGACGACTCCCACGACGGCGGGCGCGGCGCGGGTGCGGCGGTCGTGCAGGTGCACAGCCTCGCCGACCCCGTCCTCGTGACCGACGCGGCGGCCCTGTGGGCGGGCCGGGCGGACGACGCCTTCGGCCCCCGCGCGCGCGTGGACACCGCCCTCGCGGTGCGTCGCGCGGCCCGCGTCTGGCCGCCGCTTGACCGGCTCTGCGAGCAGGAGGTGCCCGACGTCCTGGCCCTGTCGGAGGAGGAGCTGGGCGACCTGCTGGGCGTGGCGGCCACCCGGCTGGCCGCGGCCGGAGTCGCCGTGCACTGGCCCCGGGACCTGGCGCAGGACCTGTCCGCCACGGCGGTGGTCCGGCCCGCGCCCGGCTCGGCGACCGACGGCACCGGCTTCTTCGAGAGCGGGGACCTGCTGCAGTTCCGCTGGCAGCTCGCCCTCGGCGGCGATCCGCTCACCGAGGCCGAGATGGACACCCTCGCCGAAGCCCACCGCCCGGTCGTCCGGCTGCGCGACCGGTGGGTGCTGGTCGACCCGGCCCTCGTCCGCAAGGCCCGCAAACGCGACCTCGGCCTGCTCGACCCCGTCGACGCCCTGTCCGTCGCGCTCACCGGCAGCGCCGAGGTCGACGGCGAGACGGTCCCGGCCGTGCCGGCCGGCGCGCTGGCCGACCTGCGCGACCGCCTCACCGCCGGGGTGCGGCCCGCCCAGCCCCCGCCGGGACTGCGGGCCACCCTGCGCGACTACCAGCTGCGCGGCCTGGCCTGGCTCGACCTCATGACCTCCCTCGGCCTCGGCGGCTGCCTCGCCGACGACATGGGCCTCGGCAAGACCGTCACCCTCATCGCCCTGCACCTGAAGCGGGCCCGCCGCGAACCGACCCTGGTGGTCTGCCCGGCCTCCCTGCTCGGCAACTGGCAGCGGGAGATCACCCGCTTCGCGCCCGGCGTCCCCGTGCGCCGCTTCCACGGTCCCGACCGCACCCTGGCCGGCCTGGACGGCGGCTTCGTCCTCACCACCTACGGCACCATGCGCTCGGCCGCGCCGACCCTGGCCCAGCAGTCCTGGGGCATGGTCGTCGCGGACGAGGCCCAGCACGTCAAGAACCCCTACTCGGCCACCGCGAAGGCCCTGCGCACCATCCCGTCCCCGGCGCGCGTGGCCCTGACCGGCACCCCGGTGGAGAACAACCTCTCCGAGCTGTGGGCGCTCCTCGACTGGACCACCCCCGGGCTCCTGGGCCCCCTGAAGTCCTTCCGCGCCCGGCACGCCCGCGCGGTGGAGAACGGCGAGGACGAGGAGGCGGTGCGGCGCCTGGCCAGCCTGGTCCGCCCCTTCCTGCTGCGCCGCAGGAAGTCCGACCCGGGCATCGTCCCCGAGCTGCCGCCCAAGACGGAGACCGACCACCCGGTCCCCCTCACCCGCGAACAGGCCGCCCTGTACGAGGCGGTGGTGCGCGAGTCGATGCTCGCCATCGAGACCTCGCGGGGCATGGCCCGTCGCGGCCTGGTGCTCAAGCTGCTCACCTCGCTGAAGCAGATCTGCGACCACCCGGCCCTGTTCCTGAAGGAGGAGCACGCGCGGGCCGTGGACGACCGGTCGGCCACCCGTTCCGGCAAACTCGCTCTGCTGGACGAGCTGCTGGACACCCTGCTGGCCGAGGACGGCTCGGCCCTGGTCTTCACGCAGTACGTCGGCATGGCACGCTTGATCACCTCCCACCTGGCCGCCCGCGCGGTGCCGGCCGACCTCCTGCACGGCGGCACGCCGGTCCCGGAGCGCGAACGCATGGTGGACCGCTTCCAGGAGGGGCGGACGCCGGTCCTGGTGCTGTCCCTCAAGGCCGCCGGCACCGGACTGAACCTCACCCGCGCGGGGCACGTCGTCCACTTCGACCGCTGGTGGAACCCGGCCGTCGAGGAACAGGCCACCGACCGCGCCTACCGCATCGGCCAGACCCAGCCGGTCCAGGTCCACCGCTTCATCACCGAGGGTACGGTCGAGGACCGCATCGCCGAGATGCTGCAGTCCAAGCGCGCCCTGGCCGACGCGATCCTCGGCTCCGGCGAGTCGGCCCTCACCGAGCTGACGGACCGCGAGCTGTCCGACCTGGTCTCCCTGCGGAGGACGTCATGACCCCCCGCCCCGCCGACGAGGCCCGCCGGGCCCTGCGGGCGGCACGGGAGCGGACCGACCGCGAGTCCGGCACGGCGGACTCCGGCCGGCAGCCCGCCCGGCCCGCCGCGCCCGGCCAGGACCGCACGGACCGGCGGCCTGTCCGGCCCGCCGGGCCGGACAGGGACCGCCCGGCTCCCGGCACGCCCCCGGCCGGGACCCCCCGCCCGGGCGACGCGGCGCGCGAGGCCCTGCGCAGGGCGGTCGCGAAGCGCCGGGGAGGGGCGGCCGGTGGCGGGAGCACACGGGCCGCGGCGGGCGTGGCGGGCGATCCGGGCCCGGCCGGCGATCCGGGTCCGGCCGGCCGCGGGTCCGGGGACCCGTTGCCGGAAGGCGCGGCGCGCGGCGTGGACGCCCGCGGGGCCGGGGCCGACGTGCCGGGCGCGGCGGCGGGCGCTTTCGGCGGTGTCCCCGAGGGCGGCGCGGGGGAGACCGCGGGAGGTGCCGGGCCCGGCACGTCCCGCGCGTTCGATGCGCCCGGCGGTCCGCCGGGCGACGAGGCCGCGGGCCGGCCGGCCCGCGGTTCCGTGGGTGCCGCGCGGGCCGGGTCGCCGGAGGTGTCCGGCGACGCGCCGCGTCACGTGACTCCGGGCGTGCCCGCCGGTGTCTCCGGCGGCGGGCCGGATGCGGCGGCCGGCCGGCCCGCGCCGGCGGACGCTCGCGACGGCACACCGCGAGGGACGGCGGGGGACACCCGCACCGGGGTTCCCGGGGATGCGGCGGGTCGGTCCGGTGATGTGGCGGGTCGGTCCGACGGCGTGGCGGGTTGGTCCGGTGATGTGGCGGGTCGGTCCGACGGCGTGGCGGGTCGGTCCGGTGATGTGGCGGGTCGGTCCGGCGATGTGGCGGGTCGGTCCGGGGACGTGGCGGGTCGGTCCGACGGCGTGACGGGTCGGTCCGGTGATGCGGCGGGTCGGTCCGACGGCGTGACGGGTCGGTCCGGGGACGTGCCGGATCGGCCCGGCGACGAGGTCGGCCGTGGGACGGCGGCCGACGCGGAGCACGCGGACCGGCGCGCTCCCCGCCCGGCGGACCTCGCCCGCGAGGCGTTGCGGGCCGCGCGCCGGACCCGGGCCGGCCTCACGGAGGACGAGGCGGTGCGCCGCGTGCGGCCGGACCTGCCCGGCGCGTCCGGCGCGTCCCGGCACCGCTCCTGGACGGGCACGCCGGGGGAGGCCGCCGGCACGGGACGCGAACGGCCGGGAACCCCGGCCGTGGAGCCGGACACCGGCCGCCGGGCGCGGCCGGACGTCCCGGCCGGGGAAGCCGGAACCGGCCGGACCGGGCAGCGGTCCCCTTCGAGCGCCGCCCGGCCCGGCCGCGGAGCGCGCGACCGTGCGGCCGGACCTCGTGCGCGTGACGTCCGGGAGCTGCTCGCGGGCGCGTTCCGGACGCCCACCGCGGCGGACGCGCCGGGTGAGGAGCCCGGCGGAAACGACCGGTCCCACGAGGACGGTCCGGCTTCCCCGTCGGCTCCGGCAGCCCGGACGCCCGGGCCGTCCGCCGCCCCGGCGACCGACGGCGCCCCGTGGCCCGCACCCGCACTCCCCGAGGACCCGCGGGCCACCCCCACGATCCCGCCCGCCCCCCACACCGTCCCGCCCGCCGGATCCGTTCGGACCGCCCCCGCCGGCCCCCGGGTCCCCCGCACCATGGCCGCCCCCGGCCGCGACGGCGACCTGCGCCGGACCTTCCCGGCCCTCCCGCCGCGCGAGGCGGACGGCCGTGGGTTCGCCGAGACCTGGTGGGGGAACGCGTGGGTCACCGCGCTGGAGGAGGGTGCGCTGGACGCCAAGCGGCTGGCGCGCGGGCGGGGATACGCCGAGCGCGGGCACGTCGACGCCATCACGGTGACGCCCGGGCTCGTCCTGGCGTACGTACGCGGCAGCCGTCCCCGGCCCTACCGCGTGCAGGTGCGGCTGCGCACGCTGGACGACGCCGACTGGGAGCGGTTCCTGGAGGCCGCCGCCGACCGGCCCGGGCACATCGCCGCTCTCCTGGACAAGGAGATGCCCCAGTCCCTGGCGGACTGCAAGGTCCCCCTGCTGCCCGGCCCCGGCGACCTCGCCCCGCGCTGCAGCTGCCCCGACTCCGGCCACCCCTGCAAGCACGCCGCCGCCCTCTGCTACCAGACGGCACGCCTGCTCGACGCCGACCCCTTCGTCCTGCTCCTGCTGCGCGGCCGCGGCGAACGCGACCTGCTGGACGCCCTGTCCCGCCGCAGCGCCGCCCGCGCCGCCCAGGACAGGAAAACCGCGCCGCTGCCCGGCGTCCGGGCCGCCGGCGCCCTCGCCGCGCGTCGGCTCCCGCCCCTCCCGGCGCCGTTGCCGGTACCGCCGCACCCCGAGCAGCCTCCGGCGTACCCGGCGGCCCCGGGGGGCCCGGACCCCTTTGCACTGGACCAGCTGGCCACCGACGCCGCCGTCCGCGCCCACGCCCTGCTCACCACCGGCCGCGACCCGGTCGGGCACCTCACGCTGTGGCAGGACGCGGTCCGCCTCGCCGCCGCCCGCCCCGGCTCCGGACTCACCGCCGGCAGCCGCGCGCTCTACGCCTCCCTCGCCTCCGCCGCGGGCCGCACCCCGGCCGAGCTGGCCCGCGCGGTCGCCGCGTGGCGCCAGGGCGGACCGGAAGGCCTCGCCGTCCTGGAAGAACCGTGGGACCCGCCGGCCGGACGCTTCGACCGCGCCCGCCCCCTGCTGCTCGCCGCCGACCTCCCCGCCTTCCGGCCCTGGCGCAACCGCCTCACCCACCCCGGGGGGCACGTCCAGCTCCGCCTCGGCCGCGACGGCCTGTGGTACGCCTACGAATCCGAGCCGGGGCGCGAGGACTGGTGGCCCCGCGGCACCCCCGACCCGGATCCGGTCGGCGCCCTGACGGGCCTGGGCGCCGTGCCGGGAGCCTGACCGGGCGGCGGCGGGCGGACGCCCGGGCGCGAACGCCGACGGCGGCGGGCTCGCCGACGGTCCGCCGGGGCGGTCGCGCGCCCGGCTCCGGCCGCCCGGCTCCGGCCCGCGGGCCCGGGGACGGCACCGCCGTCCCCGGCGGTTGGCGTGGGCGGTGAGCGGCACGAAGACCCCTGCCCTCCAGTACCGCTTCGACGGCCCCGAGGACACCCCCGTCCTCATCCTCGGTCCCTCACTCGGCACCACCTGGCACAGATCGAACAGCTGACGATACGGATTCGCGCACTCGACCGGCGTCCGGCCCGGCTCATGGAGCACCGTTTCCCGCAGTTGCCGGCACCGGCGGGCATCGGACCGGCCAGTGAGCCACCTTGATGATCACGATGGGGGACAATCCGGAACGCCCCCGGAACGAGGCGTCGTGAATCCGCCTGCGGCTGTGGTCAGCAGGCGGCGAGGCAGGCGTGCGGCCCGCATCGCTTCGCCGGCCTGACAAGCGACCTCTGACCCGCCGCCGCGCCGAGGGAACACGGCACGCGGTGGAGGGCCGACCGGCGCGCGCCGGTCGGACCCCCACCGCTGTTCCGGTATCGGCTCGCGCCTGTCGCGCCGGTCAGACGGACAGGGGAGAGCCGAGCATCGTGGAAGCCCGCTGCATCGGACTCTCGATGCGCGCGGGCGCGGCCCCGGGCAGGGCGCGACAGGTGAAGCCGAGCCGGGACATGGCCCGGAGGACCTCGGCCGCGCTGAAGTCGCGGCGGTCCTGGCGGGTGACGACCTGGCCGACCTGCTTGGCGGGGTAGCGGCGTCGCCCGATGATCACGGAGTCGCCGGTGACCGGTTCGGGCTTGACGCCCTTCATCGATTCCAGCACGCCGCTCCTGGTCAGCTCGAAGGGGAAGCGGGCGATGACACAGCGCATGATGCCTCGCAAGGAGAAGGGGAGACGAGACGGGGCCGACCGAGGGTGCGGCGGTTCAGCGGGAGGGGGCGAGGACGCCCGGGGCGTTGCCGTGTTCGTCGGTCGCGGGTACGGCCTCGGGCCGCCCGCAGGGCATCGCGTCCTGGGCTTCGGCCCTCGTGGCCAGCGGCGAGACGAAGGGCCCGCTGCCGTCGGTGATGTCGCGCGGGCGGATCCTGTCGGTGTATCCGGAGCTGCCCCGGATGGTGGTGAGCCGGGCCTGGGTGACCAGGCCGGTGCACCGGCCGTCCTCGTCGCAGACGACCAGGTGCCCCGTGCCGGCGGCCATGACGGACAGCGCCACCTCGACGGTCATGTCGTCCCAGACCCGCGGTCCGGCCGCGTCCACGGCGTCGGCCGCCGTGCTGCGCACGGGGCGGGTGCTCGCGGGGCGGGTCTGCATCTGGACCAGTGTCAAAGGGTGCCTCCTGCGCAGACGGGTCGGCTTCCTGACCAGGACGGTCCTAGGCGGTCGGGTCGGTGGTGGGCTGCCGTAGGGGTGCGCGCCGGGCTGCCGGGGCGGGGCGGCGCCGGCCGCGGGTGGTGGCGCCGCGCTTCTTGGGGCGTTCGACGACCGGTGCGGTGATGACGACCGGGATGCCGGACGGGGCCTGGGCGCCGGTGATGCGGTGCAGGGCCTCGTCGCCGGTGCGGACCTGGGTGGTGTGCGGCCGGATTCCGGCGTCCGACATCAGGCGGATCATGCCGCGGCGCTGGTTGGGGGTGACGAGGGTGACGACGCTGCCGGACTCGCCGGCGCGGGCGGTGCGGCCGCCGCGGTGCAGGTAGTCCTTGTGGTCGGTGGGCGGGTCGACGTTGACGACGAGGTCGAGGTTGTCGACGTGGATGCCGCGCGCGGCGACGTTGGTGGCCACCAGCAGGTTGACGTGCCCGGTCTTGAACTGCGTCAGGGTTCGGGTGCGCTGCGGCTGTGACTTGCCGCCGTGCAGGGCGGCGGCGCGCACCCCGTTGCCGAGCAGGTCCTGGGTGAGGCGGTCGACGGCGTGCTTGGTGTCCAGGAACATGATCACGCGGCCGTCGCGTGCGGCGATCTGGGTGGTGGCCGCGTGCTTGTCGGCGCCGTGGACGTGGAGCACGTGGTGCTCCATCGTGGTGACCGCGCCGGCCGAGGGGTCGACCGAATGCACGACGGGGTCGGTCAGGTAGCGGCGCACGAGCAGGTCGACGTTGCGGTCGAGGGTGGCGGAGAACAGCATGCGCTGGCCCTCGGGGCGGACCTGGTCGAGAAGAGCGGTGACCTGCGGCATGAAGCCCATGTCGGCCATCTGGTCGGCCTCGTCCAGGACGGTGACGGCGATCTGGCCCAGGCGGCACTCGCCGCGGTCGATGAGGTCCTTGAGGCGTCCCGGAGTGGCGATGACGACCTCGGCGCCACCGCGCAGCGCGCTCGCCTGGCGGCCGATCGACATCCCGCCCACCACCGTGGCCAGCCGCAGCCTCACCGAGCGGGCGTAGGGGGTGAGCGCATCGGTGACCTGCTGTGCCAGCTCACGCGTGGGCACGAGGACCAGTCCCAGCGGCTGCCGGGCCTGGGTGCGCCGCCCGGCGGTACGGGCCAGCAGCGCCAGCCCGAAGGCCAGGGTCTTGCCCGAACCGGTACGCCCGCGGCCCAGCACGTCCCGGCCGGCCAGGGAGTTCGGCAGCGTGGCCGCCTGGATGGGGAACGGGACGGTCACACCCTGCGAGACCAGCGTGGTCAGCAGCTCCTGGGGCATGTCGAGATCGGCGAAGCCCTCCACGGCGGGAAGCGCCGGGGTGATCGTCTCGGGGAGGGCGAACAAGCTCAGCGGCTCGGTGCGGTGGCCCCACTGACGGACGTCGGTGAAGGGCCGGTTCGCGATGACGACGTGCGCCAGGGCGTGCGCGGTCTCGCCGATCTCCCGCGTCACCTCCGCGTCGGGCGCCACGTTGACGGCGACATGGGTGATCCGCCGCCACCGTGGATCGGGTACGTCGGCCGGTTCGGAGAGTTCACGCGCCAGGTCGCGTGTGCGGGGCCACCGGACACCGCCCGGTCCGACCGGCCCGCGGAAAAGGGCTGACGGACCTCAGGACCAGGCGCGCGGAGGGAGTCCGGAAGGGTTCGGCGCGCAACCGGGAAGGACGGTGCCCAAGGACGTGGCGGGGAAACTGACTTCGCACCTCCGCCGATGGACGGTCTGCCCGGTGGCGTCGTCACCGGGAACGAGGACGGCAGCGGGTCCGATGCGCGAAAGCCCCCGATGACAGTCGGAGTTCCCCCCGACGTCGTCGTACGAGCCGCGCCCCGACCCCGGCACATCGCGATGAAGGCGTACACGGGTGATCGGCCCCCCGACCGCGGAAAAAGGGCGGGGAGCCGTCCTGCCATGGGGCGCCAGGGGTCAGCCCTGCCGGGACTCCCGGTCGGCGTGTCCGTTCCACCGGCTGGACTCCAGCCACGAACGGGCCGGTTCCGCCGCGCGCGTGGTGTCCACGGTGAGTTCGAGACGGGTTCCGCCCTCGCCGCTCACCGGGTAGCTGCGCTGCTCGGTGGAGGCGAAGGAACGCCGAAGAACTTCCGCCACCTGCCGGGCGACTTCGGGCGACGCGGCGACGACGTGAACCTCGGCGTACCCGGCCGAGGGTGCTTTCTGGGACTCCATGGCGACCTCGCTGTGCGGCTGGACCAGAGTGCCGATCACTCTACTTCGACGTGCTTCCCCCGGCCCTCGACCACGACGGCCGTCACCTCCGGACCGGGCGGTTCGCGGAGTCCCGTGAAACGAAGTCCCCGAGACAGGCGGGCGCCGTACCCGGTACTGATCATGAACCCGTACCCCGCCCGGAGGCAAGCGGTCGCCGGTCGCCGGTCGCCGGGCCGTCGGGCCCGGCACGGTCGTCCTGCGACTTCCCCTTCCTCGTCATCCCGCCGCCCGCCGCCCGCCGCCCTCGACGCGGCACGCGCCGCCATGGCAGCGAGCGTCCGCGCCGACACCACCACGCCTGCCACGCGGATCCTCGTCCGCACCGGGACCGACCGGCCGCACAGTCCGCAGGACGGCTCGTCGGACGGGTCGTGAGCGACCGGGACGGTGCCGACGGTGGCGCTCCCGGGGCGGTCCGGACGCTGGTTTGCGGGGCTCGCCCGCCGGCGCGCGTTCCGCCCGAGCCCGAGTGGTGGCTCCGGAGACACGGCTTTTCGGCGATCGACGCGCCGGGCCGGTTGCGCCCGGCCCGGGGCAGGGCCCGCGTCATGACGGCGATCACCTCCCGCCCGACGTCATCGGAAGGCCGGCTTTCTTCGCCCTGTCCGCGCATCTCCCTCGCCCCACCGGTTCCGCGCCGGCTCTGCCGGACGGCGCCTGGGGGCCGCGCGTGCGTGACTTCCACACCGAACTGCCCGTTCCGGCGGGCGCACTCGATCCGCTGTGTGCCGCCCGGTCGGGCCGGCAGCGGCTCCCGCCTCGCCGGATGCGGCCGACTTCCCCTGCCGGGGAGCGGAGCGCGCGGCGGCGCGGGCCCGTTCGAGGGGTTCGAGGCAGCCCGGGCCGGCGAGGGCGGCTGCTGCTGCGCGGTCCCGGCCACCCTGCGGATCGGCGTCGGTGCCCCGGCCCTCTCGGGCGGCTGCCGGCTTCGGTGCCCGGCCCCGATGCCGCGGGGCCGCGATCGGGACCGGGGACCGTGCTGCCGGGCCGTGGCTCAGGCGTCGATGATGACGGGGATGATGAGGGGCTTGCGGCGGTGGGTGCGGAACGCCCAGTTCGCCACGGCGCGGGCGATGAGCTGTTCGAGTTGGCGCGCGTCACCGACGCCTTCCGCGGCCGCGGTGGCCAGGGTCTTCTCGATGACGGGGATGACGGGCTCGAAGGTCGTCTCGTCGTGGACGAAGCCGCGGGCCAGGAAGTCGGGGGCCTCGGCGAGGGCGCCGGTGTCCGCGTCGACGATCGCCACCACCGTGACCACCCCCTCGGCGGCGAGGGTGAGGCGGTCCTTGAGGGAGGCTTCGGTGGCGCCGCCGACTTCCATGCCGTCCACGTAGACGTTGCCGGCGGGTACCTTGCCGGTGATGGACGCGCGGCCGTCGACGAGGTCGACGACGACGCCGTCCTCGGCGATGACGACCCGGTCGGGATCGACGCCGGTACGGATGGCGAGGTCGCCGTTGGCCCGCAGGTGACGCCACTCGCCGTGCACGGGCATGACGTTGCGGGGTTTGACGATGTTGTAGCAGTAGACGAGTTCGCCGGCGCTGGCGTGCCCGGAGACGTGCACCTTGGCGTTGCCCTTGTGGACCACGTTCGCACCCCACCGGGTCAGCCCGTTGATCACCCGGTAGATGGCGTTCTCGTTGCCGGGGATGAGGGAACTGGCGAGCAGGACGGTGTCGCCCTTGCCGATGCGGATCATGTGGTCGCGGTTGGCCATCCGCGACAGCGCGGCCATCGGTTCGCCCTGGGAGCCGGTGCACACCAGAGTGATCTGGTGGTCCGGGAGCTTCTCCAGCTCCTTCGTGCTCACGACCAAGCCGGACGGGACCTTCAGATAACCCAGTTCGCGGGCGATGCCCATGTTGCGGACCATCGACCGGCCCACGAAGGCGACCTTGCGGCCGTACTGGTGGGCGGCGTCCAGCACCTGCTGGATGCGGTGCACGTGACTGGCGAAGCTGGAGACGATGACCCGGCGCGGCGCGGTGCGCATCACCTGCTCGATCGCCGGGTTCAGCTCGCGCTCGGAGGTGGTGAAGCCGGGCACCTCGGCGTTGGTGGAATCGGTCAGGAACAGGTCCACGCCCTCCTCGCCGAGGCGGGCGAAGGCACGCAGATCGGTGATGCGGTCGTCGAGGGGGAACTGGTCCATCTTGAAGTCGCCGGTGTGCAGCACCATCCCGGCCCCGGTGCGGATCGCGACCGCGAGGCTGTCCGGGATGGAGTGGTTGACCGCCACGAACTCGCAGTCGAAGGGCCCGAACCCGCGCCGGTCGCCCTCCCGCACCCGCACCGTGCGCGGCCGGATGCCGTGTTCCTTGAGTTTGGCCTCCAGGAACGCCAGCGTCAGCTTGGAGCCGACGACGGGGATGTCGGACCGCTCGCGCAGCAGATACGGCACGCCGCCGATGTGGTCCTCGTGGCCGTGGGTGAGCACCACGGCCACGATGTCGTCCAGCCGGTCCCGGATCGAGGTGAAGTCCGGCAGGATCACGTCCACGCCGGGCTGGGTCTCCTCGGGGAACAGCACCCCGCAGTCGACGATGAGCAGCTTCCCGGCATGCTCGAAGACGGTCATGTTACGGCCGATCTCACCTAGGCCGCCCAGGGGGATGACCCGCAGCCCTCCCTCGGGCAGGGGCGGGGCGGCTTTCAGTTCGGGGTGCGGATGACTCATACCCCGACGTTACCCGGAGAGCGGGAGGGGGTGATCCATTGCCCGTGTGATCCCTTTGCCCGTGTGATCCCCTTTCCCACGGTGCCGTCTTCTCCGAGGACGGCGCGATGCGGGAAAGGAGGCGGACGACAGGACAGACGGTACGCAACAACGGCACCTCCGCCAAACTCCCCATGGGCGCCACGGCGCAGGTGTCGGCGTACCAGACGGTCGTGGGCACGGACCTGCCGAACGACTTGACCTTCGCCGACGACCGCAAGGACTCCTTCGAGTACGACACCAACGGCACCACCATGTCGGTGACCACCTCGGGCACCGCCGGCGGGCAGCGCACCCACACCTACGCCTACGGCCCCACCGGCCTGCCCCGCGGCACCACCACCGAGGCCGTCCCCCAGCCCTACCGCTACACCGGCGCCTACCTCGACCCGACGGGTCCGTACAAGACGGGCGCCCGCTACTACGACCCGCAGATCGGCCGCTTCACCCAGCCCGACCCCTCCGGTCAGGAAACCGACCCCTACCTCTACGCCAGGGGTGACTGCGTGAACGTGTCCGATCCCACCGGTCTGGGCATGCTCTTCCTCCGGTCACCTGAGCGGGGAGCGAAGTCCCGCAGGCCGGCCGGCCCGCCACGGCTGGCGCGCACACCCGATCGTCCCGTTACAAGCTGTCTCGACGAGCTGTCCCGATCGGCTGGGCCGGCAGGAGTCCGGCATCGCCGACGACGAGCGCGCCCTCGGCCGCGACTGCGGCGCCGGCGCCCCGCCCCGGCCGGGTGCGGTGCCCGGGACCGGGGCCACCTCGCCCTCCGGCCGAGCTCACACGTGCCCTGGTCCGCCGCTAGCCCGTGTGCCGTGGTGCGGGAACGGCGGACCGGTGCGCGCCTGCGCGAGCCGTCTCGACGCTTCGGAGCTCTCACAGGGCGCGGAGCCGACGTGAGCCCCTCGGAGGGAAAAGCATGCATGCGAAGCAGCGCTGCGCCTGAGTAGGCGTACTCAGACCGGCCGCGCCGCTTGACCCTGGCATGGCCGGCTTGCGTATTCGATCCTCGAGTGCTCCTACACCGAGAGAGGTTCTCATGGGCTGTGCCCCGCTCCAGCTTCGTACCGCGACACCGGATGACCTTGAGTGGATCTTCGAAGTGCGTCACCGGGTGTACGCACAAGAGCTGGGCCAGCATGCGGTGAGCCCGACGGGGCGGCTTCGCGACGGACTCGACGGGGACAACGTCTACCTCGTCGCGGCCAGAGGAGCGGATCGCATCGGCTTCGTGAGCGTCACTCCGCCTTGGCTGGGGCGCTACGCACTGGACAAGTACCTGAGCCGTGACGAACTGCCGGTACTGAACGACGACGACCTGTTCGAGGTGCGCATTCTCACTGTCGAACCGCGCTGGCGGGCCACCGCGGCGGCCTTCCTGCTGATGCATGCGGCGCTCCGCTGGATCGCCGCCCGTGGCGGCCGCAAGGTCGTGGCGATGGGCCGCACCGACCTGCTCGACATGTATCTGGCCGTCGGCCTGCGCCCGGCCGGCCGTACCGTCCGCAGTGGTGCCGTGACGTTCGAGGTCCTGACCGGTCGCGTGACCGAGATGGTGCACCGCGCGATGGACCGGTACGGCAGCACGCTGGAGCGGCTGCGGTCCGCGGTCGACTGGCGGCTCGACATGGCGTTCGCACCCCGGCCGGACGGCTGCGAACACGGCGGCGCCTCGTTCACCGCCATCGGCACGGACTTCCGTACCCTGCACCGGCGTCGGCGGGTCGTGGCCGCTGACGTGCTGGACGCCTGGTTCCCACCGGCCCCCGGGGTGCGGGAGGTGCTCGCGGAGGACCCGGCCTGGATGGCCCGTACTTCGCCGCCGGCCGGTGCCGAGGGCTTGCTGTCGGAGATCTCCACGGTCCGGGCGCTGCCCATGGGGACACTCGCGCTCGGCGCCGGTTCATCCGACTTGATCTTCCGGGCGTTCGGCCACTGGCTGACTCCACGGAGCAGGGTTCTTCTGATCGATCCTTGCTACGGCGAGTACGCCCACGTCACGGAGAGAGTGATCGGATGCCGGGTGGATCGCTTCGGGCTGCGCCGCGAGGACGGCTGGCGGATCGATCTGGGCCGGCTGTCCGACGCCGTCGAATCCGGCCGGTACGACCTCGTGGTGCTGGTCAACCCGAACAACCCGACGGGCCGCCACGTCCGAGGCGCGGAGCTGCGCGCGCTGATCGCTGCCGCGCCCGCCCGCACTCGCTGGTGGATCGACGAGGCGTACCTGGGCTATGCGGGTCTGACCGAATCACTCGCCGACCTGGCGGCGACGAGCGAGCGTGTGGTCGTCTGCACCTCACTGTCCAAGATGTACGCGCTGTCCGGCCTGCGGGCCGCATACCTGGTGGCCGAGCCGGACGTCGCGGCGCAGTTGCGCCGGCGGACGCCGCCTTGGCCGGTCAGTCTGCCCGCACAGCTGGCCGCTGTGGCAGCCCTGCGCGACCCGGCGTACTACAGCGACTGCTGGTCGCGCACCCACATACTGCGAAGCCAACTCGCGACCGCTCTGATGGAAGCGGATCCAGAGACGGTGGTCGAGGAATCCGTGGCGAACTTCCTCACTCTCATCCTGCCGCCGGGCGGGCCGAGTGCCGCGCAACTGGTGACCGTGTGCCGACGCCACGACGTCTACCTGCGTGACCTGTCCCCGCTGTCGCCGCTGTACCAGGGGCGTGCCGTGCGCGTCGCGGTGAAGGACACCGAGGAGAACGCGCGGATCGTCGCCGCGTGCCGGGCCGCGCTGAAGGTGCTGCGGCCGGGTCCGGCTTCACTCGGTCCGGTGCGCCGGAGCGTGTGCGCCAGATGATCACGGTGGCCTCCCTGGCGCCCTGTCTCGGTGGCGCACTGGTGCTGAGCGGTATCGCGGTGATCGCGTCCCGGCGCCGCGAGCTGCTGATCCGATGGTGCGCGTGGGCGATCGGCGTGCCCCTGGTCACCGCAGCGTTCTGGTGGGGGCGTCCGGGCACTGCTGCTGTCGCCATCGTGGTCGGGGTGATCGCGGTGATGGAATATGGCGGGCTGGTACGGCTGGGGCGGCCGGATCGGATGGTGCTGGCCATGGGGGTGACGGGTGTGGTGCTGGCCGCCTGGCTGTTGCCCGGGCAGGTGCTCCGGGTGCTCGCTGTCGCGGCGCTCGCGTTGGCCGCGGTGCCGCTGCTGAGCGGTGACGCCGACCATGGCGGGTACCGGCTCGGCGCCGGCCTGCTCGGGCTGGCGTGGCTGAGTGTCCTGGCCGCACTCGTGCCCCTCGGAGCGAGCGGGCTGGCACTGTTCGTGGCGGTGTCGGTCGCCGACATCGTGGCGTACTTCGCCGGTCAGAGGATCGGCGGGCCACCACTGTCGCCCCTGTCGCCGGCCAAGCGGTGGAGCGGGACCTTGGCCGGAGCCGGAGCCGGGTTGGCAGTGCTCGCCCTGCTGTCCGCCCTGAGCTGGCCGATGGCGGTTGCGGTGGCGGTCGGCGGTCCGGTCGGCGACCTGCTCGAATCCATGATCAAGAGGGGTGCGCGAGCGAAGGACTCGGGCCGGTGGCTCGCCGGATCCGGCGGCCTGCTGGACCGTATCGACTCCCTGCTCATCGCGCTGGCCGTCCTGCTGGTCCTGCGCTGATCCACACCACTGAGCCCGCGCAGCCGGCGCCGCGCCAGGCCCCGGCGTCTTCGTCGGGGACCACCTGGCACGGGGACGGCTCAGTAGGCCGGTGTCCAGCTGTTGAGGGTGCCCGTGGCGCCCTGGGAGATGTCCTAGGCGCGAAGCTTCCAGGTGCCGTTCGCCGGCGAGGTGCCGGTGTCGATGGCGGAGATCTGCCGGACGGTGCCGCCGCCTTCCGTAGCGGAGTCCTGCTTCACCTGGTACGGCTCGCCGTTCGGGTCGACCAGGTGGATCTCCAGGTCACCGCGCCACTCGTGCGTGGCGTCCACGCGCACCTGGAGATTGCCGGGCGCGTTGCCCGGGAGGCCGGTCACGGTGATCGGTGACTGGGCCGTTCCCGGGCCGGGGATGGGGTGATCCGTGGTGTCGGCGATCGTCGAAGGGCGGGGTTCGGCGGCCGGTTCGGGCTCCGGGTTCGTCACTGTTCCGTCCAGTGCCGCGCCGATGTCGATGCGCGGGGTGCCGGCGCCGGCGCAGGTGACGGACTTCCCGCTGGAATGCAGGAGCGACTCGAGTTCCCCGATGCTTCTGGCCGGGAACGCCTCCCGCAGGATCGCGAAGGCGCCGGCCACGTGTGGCGCGGCCATGGGTTCGTCCTTGCAGAGGGCCACGGTGCGGTCGTCCGTATGGCCCCGACCGTCCAGGGCTCGGGTCACGCGGAGGCGGTCCCGGGTGGGTCGGTGACGGGTGTGAAGTGGGCGGGGACGTGGTCGATCGGCAGGCCGGGGCGCCACGCGGTGAGGATCTGGGCGCTGCACTCGAACAGGTCCGGGGGCAGGGCGTCCAGCGGCCACCAGCGCCAGTCACCGACGCTCTCGCCGGGCTGGTCGGCCGGCTCGCCCTGCCAGCGGGTGACGAGCGCGCCGCAGGTGATGCGGACGATGTCGCCGACGTGGTCGAGGAGCATGCCCAGGAGGCGGACGTCGGTGGGGTCGGCGTGCAGGCCGGTCTCCTCGGCGAGTTCACGCACGACTGCCTCCTGCAGTGACTCGCCCGGCTCCACGGTCCCGCCGGGCAGCTCCCGTGTGCCCAGCCGGTGTCGGCCGAGGAGGAGGCCCTGAGGCCCGATCAGCACGGCGCCGACGCCGACGGCCGCGTGGGCGAGGGGTGGTTTCGGGGTGCGGGGGCGGGCGGTGATGCGGGCCGGCCGGTGGACCTGGAAGAGCCGGTAGGAGGCGTGGTTGTTCTTCTCCGGTGCGTCGAGGACGGTGATGCCCTGCACGCGGAACCCGTACTGGACGAGCAGGTCTTCCCACACCTCGGGTGTGAGCACCCACATGTGCACGGTGAGATCGTCGCCGCCGGCCAGGCGCAGGACCTCCGGACGTGGGGTGACGGTCGAGGCGGGGCCGTCGCCGGCGGAGTTGGTGTGCAGCACGGTGAAGTACAGCCGTCCGCCCGGTTTGAGGGCGGTCGCCAGGGCGGGCAGGAGCCGGTGCGGGTCGAGGAAGTGGAAGGTGCTGAGGGAGTAGATCACGTCGTACGGGGCCGCCGTCCCCAGGTGCTCGACGGCGTCGGCGTGGAGCAGCCGCAGTCCCGGCACACCGGAGTGGCGGGCACGCGCTCTCTCGATCTGGCTGAGGGAAGCATCGACGCCGTCCACCTGTGCACCGTAGGTACGGGCCAGGTGGGCGGCGTGCCGGCCAGGGCCGCAGCCGATGTCCAGGACCCGCAGGCCCTCGATGTCCCCGAGGACGGCGTCCCCCGGCCCGTTCGGGGCAGGGCCCCAGGTGATCTGATCCATTTCCGGCAGGGGCGTACCGCGCCTCAGGTGGTGTGCTCCGTAGGCGTCCCAGGCGAGGCGGGTCTGATGTTCGACGTCCGACATGTTGACCTCCATGCCGAGTTCAGGGGCGGAGTGCATAGCAGCGCAGCACGTCGAGATCGACCGTGCGTACGACGGACCAGCCCGCGGTAAGTGTCTCCGCCTCGACGGGTGTGATCCCGAGGTGCCTGTACGGATCGTTCTCCTCGCGACGGCCGGCGAGTTCGGTGACGACCCAGAAGGTCCCGCCGGGCGCCAGGACCTGCCGGACGCGGTCGAGGAAGGCCACCTTGTCGTCCATCCACCGGTAGACCAGGCGGCAGGTGACGACCGCATACGCGGCATCCGGCAGGGCGCCGAGGTCATCGGAGGCGAAGTCCATCAGGTGCCAGGCCGGCCCCTCGCCCTGCTGGGTGTTCCGGGCTGCGGCGATGGCGCTGGGCGCGAAGTCGATGCCGGTGGTGCGGTAACCGAGCCGGTGGAGGTGGCGGGCGAGGGAGCCCTCACCGGTGCCGATGTCGAGAGCCGGGCGTCCGCGGCCCGGTCCGACGTGGTCGGCGAGCAGCGTGGCCTCGGTGCTGGTGACCTCCCGGTACCGGCGTCCGCCGGCCCAGAGCGACTCCCAGTGGTGGGCGGTGGCCGGGGTGGTCGCCATTGGGCTCCTTTGCCGGAGGGCGGGATGGCCGGGATCTCGGTCCTGGCGGGCATCGGCGGGGGCCGGGAGCCGGGGCGGCACCGGAGCAGGCGCTGCGGCGCCGGGAACGACGGGCCAGTCGATCTTGATTCGCGTGTGCTTCTTGTGGAACACGTGCGGGCCGTCGGTGTCGGCGCCTGTCGGTCCGGTGGCGTCCTTGGGCTGGACGGTGATGCGCGGGCAGGGCGCGGCGCGGTGGTTGCGCTGCCAGTGCTGGACGTGCTGGGCCATCTCCGCGGCCGCCAGGTCACCGGCTGGTCCGTAGCCGTGCATGACGAACTCGTGTACACCTCTGCCGTGATCTCCGTCTCCGATCCGTTCGTGTGCCGGCCGGGCCAGTGATGTCCCGCGCACGATGGCCGCGCCGGGCCAGTGCGGCGGTGGGGGGCTGGTGACGCCGGTGCGGCGGTCCGGGTCGACGGACAGGCGGCAGAAGCCGGGGAGCACGCCGGCCAGATACAGGGTGAGGGAGTCGAAGGGTTCCTCACCCCCGACGGTGACGCCCGTGCGGACCGTGCAGGGCGCCTTGTCGAAGGCCGGGGCGAGCTGGTCGACGGGCATGGGCGTTCCGTCCTCGAAGGCGAGGCGGATGCCGCGGCCCGGGACGGTGCGCAGATTCGGGTCCCACGCGCCGGCGCCCTGCATGGGCACGAAGCCGCACACGGTGAGCGGCTCGTCACTGACGAGCGCACCGTCGCGTCGGGTGAAACCGATGGACCACACGTACTGGTGGAGGCGCAGCGGGGCGACGAGGCGTCCGCCCTCCGCAACCATGCTGATCCACGGAAGATCCCAGGTGTCGACCGTGACGATCACCGCGTCGAAGCCGCCCTCGGGGACGGCCTCGGGGGGTAGATGCTCGGCGTCCGCGGTCAGGACACGGACACGGTCGTATCCGGTGGCGCAGAGGAAGCGGGTGGCGCGGTCGGTGACGTCAGGGTCGATGTCGACGGTGGTGACCTGTCCGGCCGGGCCGACCAGTTCGGCGATCAAAGCGGCGTTGTAACCGCCTGAGCCGACCTCCAGGACATGGTGGCCGGGCCGGAGGCGGGCCGATTCGAGCATGACGGCCTGCAGCCACGGCGCGCTGACGGAGCTGCTGATGCGGCCGTCGGGCGCGTGCCGGGTGGGGATGATGTCATCGGCGTACGCGGTCTGCACGGGCACTTCCGGTGCGAAAGCATGGCGGGGAACCCTGCGCAGGGCGGCCTCGACAGTGGCGGTGCGGACGTGGCCGGCCGCGAGGAGCTGATCGACGAGCCGGTGCCGCAGCGTGCTGGGACCGTGTTCCTGCGCGGTGGTGGGGGGAGTCGTCACGCTGGGCCTTTCGAGCGGGTCATACGGGATCTGCGACGGTGGGGGAGCCGGGGCGGGGGATGGTGCCCGCGGGGGCGTACTGGGCGGCCTGCGCGTCGAACATCGCGGCGTAGCGCCCCTGGGCGGCCATGAGTTCGTCGTGGCTGCCGTGCTCGACGAGCCGTCCGTGGTGCAGGACGTGGATGCGGTCGGCGTGGCGCACGCCGGACATGCGGTGGGTGACCAGGACGACGGCCCGGTTCGGGGCGGCCAGCCGGCGGATGCGGTCGAAAGCGGCGATCTCGGCTTCCGGATCGAGGGCGGAGGTGGGCTCGTCCACGATGAGCACGCCGTCGGCGTCCGAAGTGGAGCTGCGCCAGTGGGTCCGGGCGAGCCCGACCTTCTGCCACTCGCCGCCCGACAGTTCGCTCGCGCCGCGGAACATCCGGGCCAGCAGGCTGTTCAGGCCGTCGGGAAGCTTTGCGATGACCGGTCCGGCACCTGCGTAGTCCACGGACGGCTGCAGGTCCTCGGAGTCGGCCGGCCGGGCGGGCCGGCCGATCCGGATGTTCAACGCGGCGGTCACGGGCCAGCGTTGGAAGTCCTGGGTGAGCAGCGCGACACGGTCGAAGACCTCGGAGCGGTCCAGGGAGGCGATGTCGGCCTCACCCCACAACACCGTCCCGCTCTGCGGCAGCAACAGGCCCGACAACACCTTCATCAGGGTGCTCTTGCCGGAGCCGTTCTCGCCGACCACGGCGGTGACCGAGCCCATGGGCAGCGTGAGGGACACCTCGTCCAGGGCGGGGGCTTCCCGGTCCGGGTAGCGGTAGCCGACCCGGTCGAGGACGATCTGCCTCACCTGGGCCGGAACGGGATCACCCCCGCCGGGAATGGTGCGCCGGGCCGCCTCGTCCAGGAACCGGGCGTGGTCGCGGACATAGAGGGACTCCTCGTGCAGCTGGTTCACGTTCATCACCAGCGCGCCCAGGCTCGCCGAGCCGGACCGGACGGCGATGAAGGCGGTCCCGGCCACGGCCAGACTCATGTGGCCGCTCATGATCAGCAAGAACATGGCCGCGTACGTCGCCGCCATGGCGAGGCCGGACAGCGCGGCGGCCACCCACTCGGTGACGGCTTTGCCGGTGGCCAGCCGCTCCTGCTCGGCCTCGGCGCTCTCGGCCATCCGCTCGTAGCGGCTGAGCAGGAACGGCCCGACGGCGTGGATGCGCACCTCCTGCGCGGCGGTACGCTCCGTGAGCAGGTTGCCGATGAGGCGGCTGGCCCGCACGTGCTCGACCCAGCTCATCACCGACACGTACCGTTCCTGCGCCACCCGCATCGCGCCCCAGCCGCGCGGCGCCGCGATCAGGATCAGCATCGGCAGCAGCGCGGGATGGAGGACGGTGAGCACACCGGCCGTGGAGATCAGGGAGATGGTTCCGTTCAGCGCGGCCACGCAAGCGCCGATCATGCGGCGGGCGGATCCGGCGCCGTACTGGGCGACGTCGATCAGCCGTCGGAACTCCGGGTCCTCGATGGCCTCCAGCTCCACCGACGCGGCGGCGGCCAGGTACTGGGTCGTGGCGATCCGCTCGACCAGCGGCTCCAGCCGGCCCGCCCGCGCGGTGGACCATCCGGCCAGGCCCGAGTTGACCACGGCCGCTCCGGCGGCGGCGAGCAGCCCGGGCAGCACTGCGTGCAGTCGCTGCTCGGGGGTGCCGGAGCCGAGCAGCGCGTGCATGACGGCGTTGACCGCGAGCAACCCGACGGCCGCCGCGAGACCCTGCCCGATCTCGCTGACGGCGACCGTGAGCAGAGCGCGGCGGTCCGCCTGCCACGCCATCCGCAAGGTCGCCCCGACCAGCCTCGGCATGGAGCGCAGAGCCGACACCATCGTCAGGTCGAGCCGGGCACGCTCGTGTTCCGACCAGCCCAAGTCGTAGCGCAGAGGGCCGCCGAAAAGCTCCTGCTCGGCGTCGGAGACCTCCGGCTCGGCCAACTGCACGCGTCCGAAGAACCTCTTCACAGCGCGCCTCCCGGCCCGGACCGGCTCAGAGCCCGGAGATCCGGCGTGGGCAGCCACCGCACCATGGTGACCGTGACCATCCGCGCAGAGGCCCTGCCGCTGGACTCGCGGTACGAGTACTCCTCGCTCCGTGCCACGTTGTGGGCAATTGCATGTGCTGGTGTCCTGGCCGAAGTCAACGTGGTCCCCCTTGACGGTTGTGTGGCTGCTCCTGCGGCTCAACGAGCCGACCGGAATTTCGAACACATGTGTTTCGGTCGTGTTGGTAACCCTGGGATTGAGCGCACGCCGGAGCTTGCGGGCTGCATCGGCCCTTGCGGCCCCTGGGCCGGAGGTTGGAGCGGCGGTGGCCGAAACGCCGAGCGTGCCGCTGTTCCCGCGCCGGGGGATGGAGCGTGATTCAGCGGAAGCGGGCGAGCAGAGCGCCGGATCCAGGGAGCGGCCGCCGACCGCGGTCATCAGGAGAAGCGGGGGATCGCACGCTCGGTGTGAGTCCGCCGGCTCACCTCAGCTCCCGGGGCGGAGGGAGGCCTCCGGCGGCGGTCATCGAGGCGCGAGCCGCACTGCCGGGAAGCCGCGTCCAGTGTCTTGATCGTTTTCATGTGGCCGAATGGAATCGGATGATCCGGTTTCAGTCGCCGCTCTGGCCGATTGATGCCTGGTGCATGCATATTCCGCGTGCAAATCTTCATGACCCGTCCGTACGGGCGGGCCGCCGTCGGCCCGTACGCTTCGCTCTCCCTGTGCCAGTGAGGGAACGACGATGAAGGTACTGCTCGCGAACGCCCCCGACCCCACCGCAAACAGGAACGCCTCGAACTGCGCCTGCTACCCGCACATAGGGATCATCCAGCTCGCCACCGCGACGCGAGAAGCGTTGGGTGATCGTGTGGACATCCGGGTCGTCGACGGTGGCATCAGCAACACCGAGACCGTGCAACAGGCCGTCCGGGCCTTCGCGCCCGATCTCGTCGGGGTCAGCGCGCTGACCCCGGCCTACTCCGAGACCCTGAGGATCGCCGAGACCGCCAAGGCGTGCGGGGCCGAGGTCGTCCTCGGCGACGACCACGCGATCTTCTTTCCCGAGACGATCCTTCGCAACAGGCACCAGATCGACTACGTGATAGCCAACGACGGCGGCGAGATCCCGTTCGTGGAACTGGTGCGCGCTCTGCTCGACGGCACCAGCCTGTCCGGGGTGTCCTCGCCCGCCTACCGGCACGACGGCCGGATCCACCTCAATCCGGCACCGAAGTACGCGCTCTCCCTGCGCAACACGATTCCGGACCCGTCCTTCATCGAGGACGTACTCGACATCTACGCCGACCATTACCGTACGCAATTCGGCCACCTCCACGACCACCGGGTGCGGCCGGTGACGGTGAACAACGCACGCGGCTGCGAGAACGGCTACAAGCGCTGCACCTACTGCTCCATCGCGGACCTGACCGTCAATACGAGTGATCCCCGCGGCTTCTGGAAAGCGATCGACCAGTACAACCGCGAGCACGGAATCAACCTGTTCTTCGAGGTCTACGACAGTTTCACCGCCAGTCCCCGCTACGTGGACGCCCTCATCGACGCCACCCCGCCGCACCTGAAGCGCCGTATCGACGAGGGCGAACTGCAGCTCATGGTCTACGCCCGCGCCCTCGGGCTGACCAAGCGCAACAACGTCGACAAGCTCCGGCGGCTCGGCGTCACGCGCGCCACCATCGGGCTGGACGCCGCCGACCCCGAAATGCTCGAGGCGCAGCGGAAGAACAAGACAACCGACGAAACCAATCTCGAAGCCATTCGGATGCTGAACAAGGCGGGCATCTCGGTTCATGCCTCGTACATCGCCGGCGCCCCGGGGGAGCGGCCGGAGACGCCGGACCGCACCATCGCCGGGATCCGGCAGATGCTGGGCGAGGTGGAGCTCTCCTTGGTCGAGTTCTCGCAGTTCATTCCGTTGCCGAACGGTCCGGCATGGGATCTGCTCGTCGACTACGAGCGGCCGGACTCCTTCAAGAGCAGCGCCGAGATCGACGGCTACCTGACTGCTCTGGGAATCACCGTGACGCGGGAGGACCGGGAGGAGATGTTCGCCAGGTTCGGCGATCAGGACTTGCTCGACATCGACGAGCTGGGTGCTTTCTGGGCGGACAACTTCACCCACATCAGTGAGAAGTACGCCCTGGAGCGCATCGGCGAGGTGGATGAGATGGTCAGCGCGTACAAGGTGCGCACGGGAAACAACGTCGGATAGCCGTGCCGCCCGGGGGCCGGCCGGCTGCCGGGCCCCCGGCGGGCGAAGGGGAGGATGCCGGAATGCTGGGAGTGGAGAACCTGCTGACCTATGCCCTGGGCGCGCTGCTGATCATCCTGCTGCCGGGGCCGAGTTCATTGTTCACGCTGTCGGTCGCGGCACGGCTCGGGGTCTCGGCCGGCTGTCGCGCCGCGGCAGGCGTGTTCCTGGGCGAGACCCTGCTCATGGTGGCGACGGCTGCCGGGCTCGCTTCGCTGCTGCGGACCAACGAGCTGCTGTTCGCCCTCGTGAAGTACGCCGGGGCCGGCTACCTGACCTGGATCGCGGTGGGCATGATCCGGGCGGCCTGGGCGATGTGGCGGCGCCGCAACGAGAAGACGGCGGAGGACGCGGCGGCCGGCCCCGACCCCTCGACGGGCGGAAGGCTGTTCCGGCGCTCGTTGGTGATCACCGTCCTGAACCCGAAGGCGATCTTGTTCTTCATCTCGTTCTTCGTACAGTTCGTCGACCCCCGGTACGCGTACCCGGGGCTGTCCTTCGCGCTGCTCGCACTCGTCTACCAAGCCATCAGCATCGTGTACGTGACCGCGTTGATCCTCGGCGGCACGTACCTCGCCACGCAGTTCCGCCGCCGCCGGAAGCTCTCGGCGGGCCTCACCACGGGGGCAGGAGCACTGTTCCTCGGTTTCGCGGCGAAGCTGGCCACGACGAGCAACTGAGCGTGGCACCGGCGCCTTTTTGACGGCTCTTGCCGCGGTGGGTGAATCAGGCCTGTGTGCAGGCAAGTGCGGTTGGTGGTGTGGCGACACGAGCTGACGGATGCGCGGTGGCGGAAAATGGGAGAATGACCGACGCGAACAAATGGAATCAGAAGATCATCGACGAGTTCCGCGCCAATGGCGGACGCGTCGGCGGGCAGTTCGAGGGCGTGCCGATGCTCGTGCTGCACCACATCGGGGCGAAGAGCGGCTCTCCTCGAGAGAACCCGGTGATGTACCAGGAGACCGCGGACGGCTGGGCGGTCTTCGCCTCCGCGGCCGGGGCGGACACGAATCCGGCCTGGTATCACAACCTGCTCGCCCACCCGGACGTCGAGATCGAAGTCGGTACGGAGACGATCCCGGTCCGGGCGCGCGTCCTCGGCCGGGATGAGCGCGACCCTGTGTGGGAGACCCAGAAGCAGCGCTTCCCGGCATTCGCGGAATACGAGAAGCGGACGTCCCGGGTGATCCCGGTGGTTCTGCTCGAACGACGCTGAACTCCTGCCCGAACGCCCGCAACGGTGACTTCCGTCGGACCGCTGGGTGAGGGGTCAGCGGAAGTCACCCGAAAGACCTCCTCCGACCAGCAAATGGTCAACTCCCGCTGGAGTGTCAGGACGTCCTTTCCGGTGGTGTGACCGCTCGTCGGGCGGTGCACGACGGATCCGGTCGAGCGGTCGGTGCCGGACGAGGTGTGGCTGCTGTTCCGGCGGGTGGTCCCGCCGACGGAGGTCATACGACGTGGTCAGCCCACCACTGTCAGCTCGTGCGGCAGCCGGTGGAGCACCTCGTGACCGTCATCGGTCACCAATAACAGGTCTTCGATCATGATGGCCCCGGTGTCCGAGGAATACGAGGGGGTCTCCACCGCGAGCACCATGCCGGGCAGCAGTGGCCGTTCCTCGTCGGCGCTGAGGTAGGGCGGTTCCTCGTGGAAGGTGTCGATCCCCACCGAATGGCCGTAGTGGCCGCGGGTGAAGGAGGGGTAACCGCCCGCGCGGATGTGCCGTTGCGCGGCCTGGAACACCTCGCGGGCGGTGACACCCGGACGGATGACGGACCGGGCTTCCCGGTGGGCGCCGAGCAGGACGTCGTGCAGGCGCCGCGCGGCGGGCCGGACGGTGCGGAAGGCGAAGGTGCGTCCGCCGTCGCCGCGGTAGCCGCCCAGGGTGACGCCGCAGTCGAACTTGATGAGGGCACCGTCCGCGAGAACGGGACCGGTCCCGGGAGCGGCACCGGTCCCGGTGGAGGGGCCGACGGCAGGCAGCATCCACTGGTCGCTGTAGCCGGCGTAACGGGGATCGGCCATGGCGGCGGCCAGGACGCCCTGCTGGTAGCGGTGCCGCAGATCGAGGGCCGTGAGGCCGGGGCGCAGGTCGCGGACGGCGAAGCTCATGCCCGCTTCGGACAGTTCCGTGGCCCGCCGCAGCCTCTCGATCTCGAAGTCGTATTTCACGCTGCGCAGTCCGTACAGGTCGTCCGTCATGTCTTCCCAGGTCAGCCGGGGCGCGAAGGCGGCGACCCGGCGTACGGTGTCGTACGGGACGTACCGCAGATCCGTGCCGATCCGGGCGCTGAGCAGGCCGCGGTCCGCCAGGACGGAACGCAGCAGCGCGTCCTGCTCGGCGGTGTCGTACTGGGCCGGACGGCTGCCGGGTGCAGCGGTGGCCGAAGGGTCGGCCAGGTCGCGAGCGTCACGCAGCTCCACCCACACCCGAAACGGCCGGACGTCTTCAAAACCGGACTCCTCACGGGCTTGTACCGCTTCGAAGTCGCTGACCACCAGGGCGGGCGGCTGGGTGGGGTCGGCCGGGATGACGGCAAGGACCGTGCCCAGCATCCTCCACCACTGCATCAGGAAGAAACTCTGGAAGCCCGTCGTATAGAAGACGTTGGAAGGAGTGCAGGCGATGTAGGCGTCCAAGCCCCGGTCCTGCAGCCGTTCGCGGACGGCGCCGATGATCTGTGTGCGCATGCATCGTCCTTGGCGAATAGGGCGGCGAGCAGGGCGCAGCAGTGGTGGCGAGCGTTCGCCCTCGTACGACGGTGGAGGACGCACGCGCGGAATCGGCCCCGCCACGCCACGTGTGCCCCGTCGAGTCCCTCGTCTCACGCATCGGCACCACTCAGTCACCCGTGCGACGGACCTCTCGCCGGACCAAGCCGCCGGGTTCTCGGCCTGTTCCTGGGCATGTCGGGTGGATGGACGCACATGAAGTGAACCGTGTCCGGGCGAAGTTAGCGCTGTACGCGGCGGACGTCTTCGCGTCGCTGCCGCGCAAGGACCAGCGGGCCAAGGGCGACTGCTACCTGCGGGGACTGATGCTCGACGGCCGACGCAAGTCGATCCAGGCCATGGCCTCGAGGCTGCCGGACGGCAACGAACAGAACCTGCAGCAGTTCGTGAACCAGTCCACCTGGGACCCGGTGCCGGTGCAGCGGCGGATCTGTGAGCGGATGCTGCCGCTGATCAGCCCGACGGCCTGGGTGATCGATGACGTGTCGGTGCCCAAGGACGGCCGGATGTCGGCCGGGGTGGCTCCGCAGTACTGCGGGGCCCTGGGCAAACGCGCCAACTGCCAGGTCGCGGTCAGCGTCCACGCCGCCGGTGACACCGCCTCCTGCCCGCTGCAGTGCCGGCTGTTCCTGCCCAAGGAGTGGTGCTCGGACACCGAACGCCGGGCCCTTGCCCGTGTACCGTCCGAGGTCACACACCGCGAGAAGTGGCGGCTGGCTCTGGACATGCTCGATGAGCTGGCCGACTGGGGCATGAGGCCGCCGGTCGTGGTGGCCGATGCCGCCTACGGCACCAATGCCCACCTGCGGGCCGGCCTGACAGACCGCAAAATCGACTACGTGCCGGCCGTCCGCGCGGACGTGAGTGCCCACCCGTTCGACGCCCAGCCCGTGGCTCCGGAGCGCAAGAGTCCCGTCGGCTGCCGGCCCCAGCCCCGCTACCGTCACCGGGCCCCCTCGGTGGCAGCCCGGGCCGCCGATCTCGGGCAGGAAGCGTTCACCACCGTCGCCTGGCGGCCCGGCTCGCGCGGCCAGTTACGGTCCCGCTTCGCCGCCGTGCGCGTCCGCCCGGCCGGCAAGGCCGTCGA
>NZ_JBFATO010000032.1:0-88020 GCF_040678355.1 Streptomyces sp. NPDC052701 | reverse complement strand
GAGCCGGGGGGCCCGGCCGCCCGAGGGGGGTTTCGGGCCGGCCGGGACCGGGCCGCCGGACGTCGCCGGCGGCCCGGGGTCACATGTGGTTCCGCGTCATCGGGCGGACGTCACCGGTAGGTGATGTCGGAGGACGAGAACAGGCAGGTCCTGCCGTCCGGGCCGGAACCGAGCTCCTTCGGCTCCTCGCCGGTGTCGTTGCCCTGGAAGCGGGTGCACGTCTTGATCTTCTTCTTGTCGTCGCCGTGGATGCGGATCCCCGACAGCGTGGCGGTGTCGCCGTAGTTGGCGTTGACGCCGACGACGGACTTGCCGGGCGCGGTCACGTCGATGTCGCTGAGCACGACCGTGCGCCGGTACTGCGTCCCGCAGTTGCCGCAGGTGCGCACGAGCTTGCCGAAGTTCTCGACCCGGAAGCCGGTCACGGTCAGCTTGCCGGCGCCGTTGAACTGCAGCACCTTGTCGTCGGCGTTCCTGGCGCCGCCGCCGGTCACCCGGTACACGGCGGACGGCGACCTGCCCTTGAAGGTGGCGGCGTCCTCGCCGACGTCCAGCCACCACACGTTCTCCAGCGTGCAGGTGCCCTTGCAGTGCACCCCGTCCGCGGCCGGGGTGCCGATGACGACGTTCTTCAGCACCGCCCCGTCGGCCAGTTCGAAGACCGGGTCCTGCCCCTCCTCCTGACCGCTGCCGCCCAGCTCCCCGGCGCCGTGGAACTTCTTGAGCCCGCCGTCGTACGTGCCCGTCACCTCGATGGTGGAGGACACGGGCCGGCTGCCCTGGGCGGCCGGCCAGGACGAGGCGGCGCCCGCGGAGGGCAGCATCGTCGTGGTGACGACCGCCGCCCCCGTGATGCCGAGCGCGCAGGCCCCGGCGATCAGTGCGCGCCGCCCGGTGGACCGGCGGCGGTGGCGGACACGCGGTTCTGCTGGTGCAGTCATGTACGGATTCCTCGGGTGGGTGGTGACTCCTGCGCCTGGTGGTCGCCACCGGTGGGAAAAGGGTTGCCGGGGTTCCGGATTTTTCACGGCCCGCCCCCGCCGGTTCCGTCCTGGTCGCCCCGGGCCGCGAAGCCGCCGCTCACGGACAGCCGCCGGTCACCGGCGGTCGCGGTCGCCGCGTAGCTGTCGTCCTGCGCGTCCCTCCCGCCGCGCTCGTGGTCGTACTGCCCCGCGAACACCCACTCGCCGGCCGGGACCGTACGGCCCTCCCTGAGCGTCCAGGTGTAGACGAGGAAGCCGTCCCGCTCGTCGACCGAGAGCGTGAAGTCCCCCTCGGGCAGTGACCGCCAGGCGCCCGTGGAGGACACCCCGCCGGTCTGCGCGATGCGCAACCGCACGACGAGCGAGGTCAGTTGCTCGCGCACCTTGAGGGTGATGTTGCTCTGCGCCCAGAAGTCGTTGCTGTGCGGGTCGACCGATCCGTCCGACCACAGCGGCCCGTCCTCGACGCCCGCGGCGGGCGGCGGGGCGCTGGAGGAGCTCGGGGCCCGCGAGGCGGGCGTGCCGGGGGCACGGGTCTGCGGCGGGGTGCCCGGTGCGGTATTCACCGGCGGCACGGGCGCCCGGCCGGCCGCCTCCGGTGACGGGGCGGGCGCCGGCGAGACGGCCACCTGCCGCTGAGGCGGCGCCTCCTCGTCGCGCACCGCGGACGCGACCGCGTAGCCGCCCACCACGAGCACGCCCGCGACCGCGGCCGTGGCGCCCACCACCCGCGCCCAGCCCCACACGGGCGGACGTGTCGCCCGCCGGCCGGAACGGGCCGCAGAGACCATGCCGCGCTCGACCCGGGCCAGGATCCGGGCCCGGTCGGGCTCGTGTGCCCCGGCCGCCTCGTGCAGCCGGGCGCGCAGCTCCTCGTGCACGTCCCGCCGCATGGTCATCGGTCCTTTCCTCCGGCCTCGCCGGTGCGCGCCCTCAAGCTCTCCGCTCCGTGCGGGCCGGGCGGTGACCCCACCGCCGCGTGCACGCGTTGCGGTGCCTGCGCGCCGAGCAGCCGCTGCAGTTCGGCCATCCCCTTCGACGTCTGGCTCTTCACCGTACCCACCGAGACGCCCAGGGTGAGCGCGGTGTCCTTCTCCGACAGGTCGAAGGCGTGCCGCAGCACCACGCAGGCCCGTTTGCGGAACGGCAGCCGGCGCAGCGCCTCCCGCACGTCCACCACGCCCGCGACGTCCGGGTTCTCGGTCCTCTCCTCGCGGTGCGACCAGAACAGGGCGATGCGCCGCCGCTCCCGCACCGCGCTGCGGATGCGGGTACGGGCCAGGTTGGCGACCACCCCGCGCGCGTACGCCACCGGATGGTCGGCGGCCCGGACCCGGTCCCAGCGGTGCCACAACGCCAGGAGCGCGTCCGCCGCCAGGTCGTCGGCGGTGTCGGCCTCGCCCGTCAGCAGACAGGCCAGACGGGACAGTTCGGCGTAGTGGCGCTCGAAGAAGGCGTGGAACTCCACGGAGGCGGCGTCGTCGACGACTGTGCCCACGGGCGACCCCTCCTCGCGGCGGCTGACGGCACCCGGGCGGGGGCGCCTGTACGTGTCATGTAGATGACATGTGAACGTCCGGAGTCGGAGCGGACGAGATCCGGAAGCGTAGCAGCGATCGTTTGCGTGTTCGTACGGTACCTCGAACGGCGTATGACCGGTCGACCCTGATTCCGTATCACGGGAAAACCCGAAGCCGGTTCGCGGAGGGAAGGATCCAGCCGGTATCCGCGCCCGATCACCCGGACACCGAGGCGCACGCGCCGGGTCCGAACCAAGGGCAAGTCCGGCCGGCAGCTCGACGCCGTCCGGCCGGCCACCGCCACCGCCCCGGCGGGCGCGGTCGTGGGGGTCGGCACGGGCGTCGGCGGCGACCCGCCCCCCGCGCCCGCCGCGCCGCCCCGGCCCCGGTCGCCGCCGGCTTCCTGATGACGGCCCAGGCCGGGCGCATCGGCTGGGGCCGGTGCGGGATCGCCGTCCCGGCGTTCCCGGCCGTCGCCGTGACGCCGTTCACGTACCCGGTCACCAACGGCATCGGCGCGGGCCGCCCCCGGGGGGACAGGGGCGGCCCGTCCATCTGTTCAGACGGCTTTCGGACGGCGGGGGTTCACTCCTTCGGCGCCGCTTCCCTCACCGCCTCGGCCACCGGCGCCGCCCGCCCGTTGCCGCTGGCCTCCGAACGGGCCGCGTCCGACCGCCGCGGCACCCCGCTCCCGCGTGCCGTGAGCCGCGCCACCCGGCCGGGCGGCGCGGCGACGGGCAGCGCCCGGACCCGCGGGATGCCGACGTGACTCCCGGCGATCCAGGCGGCCTTGAGGACGAGACGGGGCCCACAGGAGACGACGGCGGGGGTGCGCGGAAGCAGGCGGGGGCGGCCGGGCCCGGGGCCGGCGACGGGTGCGGGCGACTGCGCCGTGCGACCGGGCTTCCGCGCGGCCGGCCGGGGCACCTCCTGCCCCAAGGCGATCCCGCTCCACCGGACGGGGGAGCGGTGGCGCCCGCCCTCGGGGATCCCGGCGCCCGCGCCCTCGGGGATCCCGGCGCCCTCAGCGCCTCAGAGGCCTGGGCCCTCCAGCGCCAGTACGACCTCGTCGATCTCCGCGCCCCGCGCCGCCGCGTATCCCGTGGTCCGCGCGCTCACGCGGAACCCGCACTTCTCCAGCACGCGCAGCGAGCCCGCGTTGTCCGCGGCGGCACGCGCGTACAGCGGCCGCTCCGGCACCTCCTCCAGCAGCCGGCGCAGCGCCGCCGTCGCGATGCCCCGGCCCCAGTACGCGCGGTCGATCCAGTACGTCACCTCGCGTTCGCCGGGCTCGCCGTACACCGACGCACTGCCCACCACGTCGCCGTCGGCGAGCACCGTGCGGACCACGACGCCGGGCGCGGAGCGGATCCGGGCCCAGTGGGCGTCGAAGGCGGACCGGTCGGCCGGGTCCTCGGGGGTGAAGGCCGCCATGTGCAGGGCCTGCGGGTCGTTCATCTGCCGGTACAGCACCGGCAGGTCGCTGTCGTGGACCGCACGGAGCGCGATGTGCACGGGTCACAGCCTCCGGGTGGCGAGCGTCAGCCGGTCCCGGGCGTCGAACAGGGCGTCCTTCACCGTCTGCTCGTGGGCCGGGGTGAGGCGCGCCACCGGGACCGAGCAGCTGATGGCGTCCCGGGCGGGGGTGCGGTACGGGATCGCCACGCCGAAGCAGCGCAGCCCCAGCGTGTTCTCCTCGCGGTCCACGGCGAAGCCCCGCTCCCGCACCTGGTGCAGCTCCTCGATGAGCTTCTCCCGGTCGGTGATGGTGTTCTCGGTCAGCGCGGGCAGCGTCTCGGGCAGCATCTTGCGGACCTGCTCGTCGTCGTAGGTCGCGAGGATCGCCTTGCCGAGCGAGGTCGAGTGGGCGGGCAGCCGGCGGCCCACCCGGGTGAAGGGGCGCAGGTAGTGCTGGGACTGGCGGGTGGCCAGGTAGACGACGTTGGTGCCGTCGAGGCGGGCGAGGTGGATGGTCTCCGTGGTGTCGTCGGAGAGGCGGTCCAGCGTCGGGCGGGCCGCCGCGACGACCTCGTCGCCGTCGATGTAGGAGGTGCCGACCAGCAGGGCCCGCACGCCGATGCCGTACCGCGTGCCCGTCGCGTCCGTCTCCACCCAGCCGAGGTCCACGAGCGTGCGCAGCAGCATGTAGAGGCTGGACTTGGGGTAGCCGACGGCTTCCTGGACCGCCGCGAGGGAGTGCATGCCGGGGCGTCCGGCGAAGTACTCCAGCAGTTCCACGGTCCGCACCGCCGACTTGACCTGTGCCCCGCCGCCCGTCTCGCCAGCCGACATCGCCCTTGACCCCTTCGTTCGACGGGAAATAGTCTCCGACGCATATTCAGCATCAGAGACAGTGTTCAGTATATCGAACACCCCTGGTGGATCGACGTACGTATCGACGTACATACTGCGGCATTGCATGCGGCAATCGATGTGGAGGGACCCGCGGTGGCAGCAGCACCAGTCTGGAGTGTCGACCCCCGAACCGGGAAGCAGCGGGAACAGGTTGCGGTGGAGGCCACGGCCCAGGAGGTGGACGCCGCCGTCCGCGCCGCGCACGAGGCGCGCGGCGCGCTCGCCGACCGCGCCGTCCGCTCGGCCTTCCTGCGCTCCTGCGCCGAGGAGCTGGAGGCGGCCAGGGACGGGCTCGTGGAGACCGCCGACGCCGAGACCGCGCTCGGCCCGGTCCGGCTGACCGGCGAGCTCGCCCGCACCTGCTACCAGCTGCGGGCCTTCGCGGACATCGTCGACGAGGGCGCCTTCCTCGACGTGGTCGTCGACCACCCCGACGACACCACGACCCCGCCGGTCCCGGACCTGCGCCGCTACAAGGTGCCCCTCGGCGTCGTCGCCGTCTACTCGGCGTCGAACTTCCCCTTCGCCTTCTCCGTGGCCGGCGGCGACACCGCCAGCGCGCTGGCGGCCGGCTGCCCCGTCGTGGTCAAGGCCCACCCCGACCATCCCGGCCTGTCCGAGCTGGTCGCCAAGGTGCTGCGCCGGGCCGCCGCCCGGCACGGCGTCCCCGGGGCGGTCGTGGGCCTGGTGCACGGCTTCGGGGCGGGCATCGAGCTGATCAAGCACCCGCTGGTCGCGGCGGCCGGCTTCACCGGTTCCGTCAAGGGCGGCCGCGCCCTGTTCGACGCGGCGGCCGCGCGCCCGGTCCCGATCCCCTTCCACGGCGAGCTGGGCTCCCTGAACCCCGTCGTCGTCACCGAGGCCGCCGCCGCCGAGCGCGCGGAGGCCATCGGGCAGGGCCTCGCCGGTTCCATGACGCTGGGCGTCGGCCAGTTCTGCGTGAAGCCGGGCCTCGTGCTCGCGCCGTCCGGCGCGGCGGGCGACCGCCTGGTGAAGTCCCTGACGGACGCCGTCAGCGACACCGAGGCGGGCGTCCTGCTCGACCACCGCATGCGGGACAACTTCGTCGCCGGGGTCGCCGAGCGCGCGCGGCTGCCCGAGGTGGAGTCCCCGGTGACGCCGGGCGCGGGCGGGGAGCACACCGTCAGCGCGGGCTTCCTCACGGTTCCGGCGGGCAGGCTCACGCGGGAGGGGGAGCACGACCTGCTGCTGGAGGAGTGCTTCGGCCCGGTGACCGTCGTCGCCCGCTACGAGGACGAGGACGAGGTGCGGGGGGTGCTCGCGCGGCTGCCCGGCAACCTGACGGCGACCGTGCACCTGTCGGAGCGGGAGGCGGCCGGCGAGGGCCGTGGCGCGCAGCTGCTGCAGGAGCTGACGCCGCTGGCCGGGCGCGTGCTGGTGAACGGCTGGCCGACGGGGGTCGCGGTCGCCCCGGCCCAGCACCACGGCGGTCCCTACCCGGCGACGACCTCGACGTCCACCTCGGTGGGCGGCACGGCCATCGAGCGCTGGCTGCGTCCGGTGGTGTACCAGAACACGCCGCAGGCCCTGCTCCCGCCGGAGCTGCGGGACGACAACCCGCTGGGGCTGCCGCGGCGCTTCAACGGGCGGCTGGAACGCTGACCCCCGGCCGCCCGCCCGGAGGAGGGAGACCGGCAGCCTCGGGGAAGGGACCCGGACCTTCCACCGCGGACGGCGCCCGCGCCCGGCCCCGGCCGGGCGGCCTCCCGGACGACGGCACCGGCCGGGCGGGCGCGGCTGTCCGCGCGGGGGAATGGAACCGGCTGCTTGAAGGTTCATGCATCCGCCGGGGAGAGTCCCCGCACCCGCACGACCTGGAGAGAGCCGAAGCATGCGCGTCGAGATCTGGAGCGACATCGCCTGCCCCTGGTGCTACGTGGGCAAGGCCCGCTTCGAGAAGGCGCTCGCCGCCTTCCCGCACCGCGACCGGGTCGAGGTGGTGCACCGGTCCTTCGAACTGGACCCGGGCCGCGCCAAGGACGACGTCCAGCCCGTCGTCACGATGCTCACCCGCAAGTACGGCATGAGCCGGGAGCAGGCCCTGGCCGGCGAGGACCACCTGGGCGCCCAGGCCGCCGCCGAGGGGCTGGACTACCGCACCCGGGGCCGTGACCACGGCAGCACCTTCGACATGCACCGCCTGCTGCACCTCGCCAGGGAGCACGGCCGCCAGGAGCGGCTGCTCGACCTGCTGTACCGGGCGAACTTCGCCGAGGAGCGGTCCGTCTTCAACGACGACGACCGGCTCGTGGAGCTCGCGGTCGCCGCCGGCCTCGACGCGGACGCCGCCCGCGCGGTCCTCGCGGACCCGGACGCCTACGCCGCCGAGGTCCGCGCCGACGAGCGCGAGGCCGCGCAGCTCGGCGCGACCGGTGTGCCGTTCTTCGTCCTGGACCGGGCCTACGGCGTCTCCGGCGCCCAGCCCGTCGAGGTCTTCGCCCAGGCACTGGCGCAGGCGTGGGGCGAGCGTTCCCCCCTGCGGCCGGCCGGGCCGCAGGACGCCGAGGCGTGCGGGCCGGACGGCTGCGCGGTGCCCCGGCACTGAGCGAACGCGCAGGCCGGCGCGGACGTATAAGGAACTCTTGGGAGAACCGCGTAGGAATACGCGATGGACGGGGAGGTCCCGGGGCCCCAGAGTGGACCCATGGAGACCTTCGAGAGCCTCGTCCGCGCCGAGTTCACCCCGGAGAAGACCTACCTCAACACCGCGAGCAACGGACTCCTGCCGGTGCGCACCGTGACCGCCCTGGACCGGGCCGTGCGGATGCGGGCCGAGGGCAGGCCCCTGGGCCCGCTGTACGAGGACGTGGAGGCCGTCCGCGCCTGCTTCGCCCGGCTGGCCGGCGTGCCGGCCGAGCGGGTCGCGACCGGGGCCTCGGTCGCCGAGTTCGGCGGGCTGATCGCGGCCTCGCTGCCCGCCGGAGCCGAAGTCCTCACCGCGGAGGGCGACTTCTCCTCCCTGGTGAACCCCTTCCACGCGCGCGGCGACCTCAAGGTGCGCGCCGTCCCCCTGGAGCGGCTGGCCGAGTCCGTCCGCCCGGGCACCGCGCTCGTCGCGGTCAGCGCCGCCCAGTCCGCCGACGGCCGCCTCGCCGACCTGACGGCGGTGCGCGAGCAGGCCCGCAGGCACGGGGCCCGCACCTACGTCGACGCCTCCCAGTCGGCCGGGTGGCTGCCCCTGGAGGCCGGCGCGTACGACTTCCTCGCCGCCGTCGGCTTCAAGTGGCTCCTGGGCCCGCACGGGGCCGCCTTCCTCGTCGTCCCCGAGGACTTCGGCGGGCTGACGCCCCTGCTGGCCGGCTGGGTCGCCGGCGAGGACCCCTGGCTCAGCTGCTACGGCCCCGTCGAGGAACTCGCCCGCTCCGCCCGGCGGTTCGACGTGAGCCCCGCCCTCTTCACCCACGCGGGCCTGCGCGCCTCCCTCGAACTCGTCGAGGAACTCGGGGTGGACGCCATCCACGCCCACGACCTCGCCCTCGCCGACCGGTTCCGCGCAGGGCTCGCCGAGCTCGGGCACCAGCCCGTCCCCGCACCCGGCTCGGCGATCGTCTCCGTGCCCGGACTCGGCCACCGGCAGCCCGGGCTGAGCGAGGCCGGCATCGAGGTCTCCGACCGCGCGGGCAACCTGCGGGCCTCCTTCCACCTGTACAACACGGCCGCGGACGTGGACCGCCTGCTGGAGGCGCTCTCCGGCTGACGGAGCCGGGCGGGGCCCGTCGCCCGGTACGGGCGGGCCCCGCCCGGCAGCGGATGTCACCCGGTCACCTCACCGGAGTGAAGTCCCGCGCCCCGAGGAACTCCGGCCGGCGCACCGGCGCCGCGAACGGCTCGACCGCCGTGTTCCGCACGCTGTTGAACACGATGAACACGTTGCTGCGCGGGAAGGGCGTGATGTTGTCGCGCCGGATCCGTGCATGGCGTCGCAGTCGAACCAGGTCGCCGAGCCGGCCCTGCCCGTGAACAGCCTGCTGCCGTACTCGAAGGCCCTCGTGGTCAGCGCCTCGTCGGACGGCGTGCCCGCGTCCTGCATCCGCAGCGACTTCTTGCAGTTGTCCCTGGGCGTGGCCCCCGCACAGCCGAGGAACGTCTTGTGCGACCCCGGCATGATCATGAGAGCGCCGTTGGTGTCGTGATTCCCGGTCAGCGCGATCGAGACCGACACCGTGCGCATCCGCGGCAGACCGTCCTCGGCGTGCCAGGTCTCGAAGTCCGAATGCCAGTAGAACCCGCCGGCACCGAAGCCCGGCTTGACGTCGATCCGCGACTGGTGGACGTAGACGTCCCCCTCCCTCAGCGCCAGACGTCCTCCGCGGCCCTCAGTGCCCGCTCCACGTCCACGTCCAGGCCCTTCTCGGCCAGCGCGACGCCCAGCGCCGCCAGGCTCGCCCGTACGGCGCCCCGCGTCGCGTCGGCCCCGTAGTGGTTGACCCGGATCATCTCCCGGGCCAGCGCGCCCCCGCCCGCCGCCAGCGGCACCGCGGGGTCGGCCTCCAGGGCCCGCGCCACCAGGTCCGCGGCCACGGTGCCCGAGGGCGCCCGCAGCGTCGTCGCGACCGGCGCCGCCTGCGCCGCCTCGCGCACGTACGGCTCCAGGCCGCCGCCCAGGGCGAGCGCCCCGGCCCGGGTCGCCGCCGCGGCCGACGCGTGCCGGGCCATCACCGCCTCCAGCCCCACCGTCTCGATCCGCTCCAGGCACGCCTCCAGCGCCAGCATCTCCAGCTGTGCCGGAGCGTGCAGCAGGGTCTTGCGGCCGCCGTCGATCCAGCGCTCCTTCCAGTCCAGCAGGGAGAGGTACGAGCGGCGCGGCGCCCGCGGGTTCGCCGCCATCCGGGCCCAGGCCCGCTCGCTCACCGACACCGCCGACACCCCGGCCGGGCCGCCCATCGCCTTCTGCGCGCCGATCACGCACAGGTCGACGCCCCACGCGTCCGGCAGCACCGGCTCCGCGCCCACCGACGCCACCGCGTCCAGGTAGAACAGCGCGCCGTGCGCCCGGACCACCTCGCCGATCTCCGCGACCGGGTTGGTGTTCCCGGTCGCCGCCTCCGCGTGCACCAGGGACACGAAGTCGATCCGCGGGTGCTCGGCGAAGGCGTCGCGGATCCGGTCGGCCGTCACCGCCGTGTGGAAGGGCACGGCCAGGTCGATCACCGTGGCGCCGCAGTCGCGCAGCCAGTCGCCGAAGGTCTGCCCGTACGGACCGGTGATCACGTTGAGCGCCGTCGTCCCGGGACCGGCCGTGGCGCGGATGGCGCCCTCGAGCGGCAGCAGCGCCTCGCCCTGGGTGATCACCACGTCCTGGCGGGTGCTGAGGAGCCGGGCCACCCGGTCCTCGATCGAGGCGAACCGCTCGGCGCTCAACGGGGCGAGGTCCAGGAGGGGGTGGGTCACGGCGGTGCTCTCTTCTCGGCTCACGGAATCGATCCAGTCGAGGGTAACCGGAGCCTGCCACGCCCCTTCGGCCGCCGACATTCTTAGGCCCGGCGGCCCCGCGGCCATGGGTTTGGTTTGGGAGCCCCAAACCTCTCCTTATAATCAGAACCCACAGTTCCCTACAGGAGGCCCCAGTGACAACGCACCCCGGGCGCCGGACCCGCATTCTGGCCGCCATCACCGCGACGGCCGGACTGGTGCTGGTGGCCGCCTGCACCTCCACCGACGAGGGCGCCGGCGGCTCCAAGACCGCCGCGGGCGGCGTCGAGCTCGTCAAGGCCGGCCGGCTGACCACCTGCACGCACCTGCCGTACCCGCCCTTCCAGTCGGAGATCGGCGGCAAGGTGCAGGGCTTCGACGTGGCCCTCATCGACCTGGTCGCCGAGGACCTCGGTGTGAAGCAGGACATCCTCGACACGCCCTTCGAGAACTTCAAGACCGGCGCGTTCCTCAACTCCGGCGAGTGCGACCTGGCCGCGGCCGGCATGACCATCACCGAGGAGCGCAAGAAGAACGTCGACTTCTCCGCCCCGTACTTCGAGGCCACCCAGGCCGTCCTCGCCGACAAGAAGAGCGGCATCTCCTCCTTCGCCGACCTCAAGGGCAAGAAGGTCGGCGCCCAGGCGCAGACCACCGGCGAGGACTACGCCAAGAGCAAGGGCCTGGACCCGGTCTCCTTCGAGTCCTCCGACGCCGTCCTCAACGGCCTGCGCACCGGCCAGGTCCAGGCCGTCGTCATCGACTACCCGGTCGTCCAGGGCTGGCTGAAGGACAAGGCCAACGCCGACGCCTTCGAGATCGCCGACAACATCAACACCGGTGAGCAGTACGGCTTCACGGTGAAGAAGGGCAACACCAAGCTGCGCGAGGCCATCGACAAGGCCCTCGCGGACGCCAAGGCCGACGGCACGTACAAGAAGCTGTACGAGAAGTGGATCGGCCCGTACGACGAGTCCGCCGCCTCGCCCGCCGCCTCATGACCGACACCGGCGTTCCGGTACAGCCGAGGAGAAAGGGCCTGACCCGGCGACAGAGGCGCAGCGTGTCCCGCGGCGCCCAGTACGCCGTCTTCGTCGCCGCCGTGATCGCCCTCGCGGTCACGGCCGACTGGGACAGGCTGCAGAACCAGTTCGCGCAGGCGGACATCGCCGAGCGGATGTTCCCCGAGATCATCACGCTGGCGCTGAAGAACACCGTGCTGTACACCGTGACCGGCTTCGCCGTCGGGCTGGCCCTCGGCCTGGTGATCGCGCTGATGCGGCTGTCGTCCGTCGGCCCCTACCGCTGGCTCGCCGGCGTCTACATCGAGATCTTCCGCGGCCTGCCCGCCCTGCTGATCTTCATCTTCATCGGCGTGGCCGTGCCGCTGGCCTTCCCGGGCACCGAGATCGTCGGCGGCACCTACGGCAAGGTCGCCCTCGCGCTCGGCCTGGTGGCCGCGGCGTACATGGCGGAGACGATCCGCGCGGGCATCCAGGCCGTGCCCAAGGGCCAGATGGAGGCCGCCCGCTCGCTCGGCTTCTCGCCCGCGCGGGCGATGGTCTCCATCGTCATCCCGCAGGCGTTCCGCATCATCCTCCCGCCGCTGACCAACGAGCTGGTCCTGCTCTTCAAGGACTCCTCGCTCGTCCTGTTCCTCGGCGTGACCCTTCAGGAGCGCGAACTGTCCAAGTACGGCCGTGACCTGGCCAGCCAGACCGCCAACTCCACGCCGATCCTGGTCGCCGGCCTGTGCTACCTGCTGGTCACGATCCCGCTCGGCTTCGTCGTGCGCCGCATGGAGGCCAAGGCCCGGGAGGCGGTGAAATGAGCCGTCCGGAGATCCGCGTCGAGGCACTGCGCAAGTCCTTCGGCGACAACGAGGTCCTGCGCGGCATCGACCTGGAGATCAGCCGGGGCGACGTGGTCTGCGTCATCGGCCCGTCGGGCTCGGGCAAGTCGACCCTGCTGCGGTGCGTGAACCTGCTGGAGGAGCCGACCGGTGGCCGGGTCTTCGTCGGCGGTACGGAACTGACCGACCCGGACGTCGACATCGACGCCGTACGGCGCCGCATCGGCATGGTCTTCCAGCAGTTCAACCTCTTCCCGCACCTGACGGTGACCGAGAACCTCACCCTGCCGCAGCGCCGGGTGCTGAGGCGGAGCAAGGCGGAGGCCGCGCGGATCGCCGCCGAGAACCTGGCCCGGGTGGGCCTGTCCGAGAAGGCGGCCGCCTACCCCTCCTCCCTCTCCGGCGGCCAGCAGCAGCGCGTCGCCATCGCCCGCGCGCTGGCGATGGGCCCCGAGGTGATGCTGTTCGACGAGCCGACCTCGGCGCTCGACCCCGAGCTGGTGGGCGACGTCCTGGCGGTCATGCGCATGCTGGCCGAGGAGGGCATGACGATGATGGTCGTCACCCACGAGATGACCTTCGCCCGCGAGGTCGCCGACCGGGTCGTCTTCATGGACGGCGGCGTGATCGTCGAGGACGGCACCCCCGAGCAGGTCATCGGCAGCCCCCGCCACGAGCGCACCCGCCACTTCCTCTCCCGCCTGCTGGACCCGGCGATGGCGCAGGTGGAGGAGGAGACCTCCGACCAGGTGGGCAAGTCCGGCTAGCGGCTCACTAAGGTGCGGTGCATGAGCGAACACGCGGTGCTGCACGTGAGGGGACGAGTGCTCGTCGGCCCGGAGGAGGACCAGGTCCGGGACGAGCTGTGGGTGGTCGACGGCCGGATCTCCTACGACCGGCCCGCCGGCGCGCGGGACGTCCGCACCGTCGAGGGCTGGGCCCTGCCCGGCCTCGTCGACGCGCACTGCCACGTCGGCCTGGACCAGCACGGCGCGGTGCCCGAGGACGTCGCCGAGAAGCAGGCGCTGACCGACCGGGACGCGGGCACCCTGCTGATCCGCGACGCGGGCTCGCCCTCCGACACCCGCTGGATCGACGGCCGCGAGGACCTGCCGAAGATCATCCGGGCCGGCCGGCACATCGCCCGCACCCGCCGCTACATCCGCAACTACGCCTGGGAGGTCGAGCCGGACGAGCTCGTCGCGTACGTCGCCCGGGAGGCCCGGCGCGGCGACGGCTGGGTCAAGCTGGTCGGCGACTGGATCGACCGCGACCTCGGCGACCTGTCGGCCTGCTGGCCGCGCCAGGCGGCCGAGGCGGCCATCGCCGAGGCCCACCGCCTGGGCGCGCGGGTGACCGCGCACTGCTTCGCGGAGGACTCCCTGCGGGACCTGGTGGAGGCGGGCATCGACTGCATCGAGCACGCCACGGGCCTGACGGAGGAGCTGATCCCGCTGTTCGCCGAGCGGGGTGTGGCGATCGTCCCGACCCTGGTGAACATCGCGACCTTCCCCCGGCTCGCCGACGGCGGCGAGGGCAAGTTCCCCCGCTGGTCGGCCCACATGCGCCGGCTCCACGCCCGCCGCTACGACACCGTGCGGGGCGCCTACGACGCCGGCATCCCGGTCTACGTCGGCACCGACGCGGGCGGCTCGCTCGCCCACGGCCTGGCGGCGGCCGAGGTCGCCGAACTGGTCACCGCCGGCATCCCGCCGCTCGCGGCGGTGTCGGCGACCACCTGGGCGGCACGCGCCTGGCTCGGCCGCCCCGGCCTGGACGAGGGGGCACCGGCGGACCTGGTGGTCTACGACGAGGACCCGCGGGCGGACGTACGGGTGCTGGCGGCCCCGCGGCGGGTGGTGCTGAACGGCAGGGTGGTCGGGTAGGCGGCCGGGCGGGCACGGGGCGACGCGCGTGCCCGCGGAGGCGGGAACCCCACGCAGGCCGCCGAAGACGCGGACCGCCCACCGCCCACCGCCGCGGCCGGGGTCGGGGCCCCGGGGAGACCTCTCAGTCCGCCGGTCCGGACGGGTGGGCGGGCACCCGCACAGCCTCGCCCAGCGCCCGCAGGAACCCGTCCACCGTCGCCCGGTCCCGGACCGCCAGCCGCAGCCACTCCCCGCCCAGCCCCGGGAACGTGTCCCCGCGCCGCACGGCGAAGCCCAGCTCGCGCAGCCGCCGGCGCACGGCCGCCGCCCCGGGCAGCCGGACCAGGACGAAGGGCCCGTCCGCGGGCTCCACCACCCGCAGCCCGAGCGGTGCGAACTCCCCGAGCCCGGCGACGAGGTGGGCGCGGTCCGCCGCGATCCGGTGGGCCGCGTGCGCCGCCTCCGCCAGGGCCCGGGGCCCCACGCACGCCTCGGCCGCCGCCAGCGCGGGCGTGGACACCGGCCACAGCGGCTGGGCCCGCTCCAGCTCCGCGACGGTCTCCGGCGCCGCGAGCACGTACCCGACGCGCAGCCCGGCCAGCCCCCACGTCTTGGTCAGGCTCCGCAGCACCACCAGCCCGGGCACGTCCGTCCGCCCGGCCAGCGCCTCCCGCTCGCCCGGCACGGCGTCCATGAACGCCTCGTCCACGACCAGGTACCGCCCCGGGCGGGCGAGCGCGGCGATCGTCGCGGCCGGGTGCAGCACCGACGTCGGGTTCGTCGGGTTGCCGATTACCACCAGGTCCGCGTCCTGGGGGACGGCCCCGGGATCCAGCCGGAAACCGTCCGCCTCCCGCAGCAGCACCCGGTCGACCGTGTGACCGGCGTCCCGCAGCGCGGCCTCCGGCTCGGTGAACTGCGGGTGCACCACCACCGGCCGCCGCACCTTCAGCGCCCGCGCCAGCAGCACGAACGCCTCCGCGGCGCCCGCCGTCAGCAGCACCCGGTCCGCCGGCAGGCCGTGCCGCGCGGCCACCGCCGCCCGCGCGGCCCGCCCGTCGGGGTAGGCGGCCAGGCCGTCCAGCGACGCGGCGAGCACCTCCCGCAGCCATCCGGGAGGGGTGTCCGCGCGCACGTTCACCGCCAGGTCGACCAGCGCCGCGCCGTCGTCACGGACCTCCGCGTCCCCGTGGTGCCGCAGGTCGGGCCCGTCGTCAGTGCGCATGCGAATGCGTCCCGTGGTGATGGTGCCCGTGCCCGTGGTGGTGGCCGTCGTCGTCCGGGTGGTAGTGCGGCTGCTGCGGCGCCCCCACCTTGTCCTCGAAGCCCGGCAGCGCGATGCGGTACACGCACGAGTCGCAGTTCATCCGCAGATCGCCCTTCAGGGCCTCCTCGTACCGCTCCATCACCAGGTCCAGCAGCTCCGGCTCCGGCCCGATGACGTCCGCCGACCGCACCTCGACCTCCGGGTGCGCGGCCGCCCAGTCCTCGGTCTGCCGCCGCACCCGGTCCGGCAGGATGCCGGTGAACAGGAAGTAGGGCAGGACGACGATCCGCCTCGCGCCCAGCCGCGCGCAGCGCTCCAGCCCGCTCGGTACGTCCGGCGCCGCCAGGGACACGAACGCCGTCTCCACGCCCGCGTACCCGCGCCCCTCCCACAGCAGCCGCGCCGCCTTGAACACCTCGGCGTTGGCGTCCGGGTCCGTCGACCCGCGCCCCACCAGCAGCACGGTCACGTCGGAGCGGTCCGCGGGCGTGCGGGCCGGACCGCCCAGCGCCTCGTCCAGCCGCCGCTCCAGCACGCTCAGCAGCGCCGGGTGCGGGCCCAGCGGCCGCCCGTAGGTGTACGAGATGCCGGGGTGGCGCTCCTTCTCGCGGGCCAGGGCCGCCGGGATGTCGCCCTTGGCGTGCCCGGCGGAGACCAGCATCAGCGGCACGGCGGCGAACCGCCGCACGCCCCGCTCCACCAGCTCGGTGACGGCCTCGCCCAGCGGCGGCGGGGACAGCTCGATGAAGCCGCCGGCGACGGGCAGTCCGGGGTGGCGGCGCCCCAGTTCCCGCACGAAGTCGCGGAACGCCTCCGCTCCGGCGTCGTCCCGGGTGCCGTGTCCGGCGATGAGCAGGGCGGGCGGGGTGGTCACAGGTTCTCCTCGGACGGATCGGAAGAATCAGAAGAATCGAAAGGATCGGACGGGCCGGACGGGCCGGGTGGAGGCGCGTGGTAGAGCAGGGCGTTGAGCGCGGCGGCGGCGACCGCGGAGCCGCCCTTCTCGGACACGTTGCTCACGGCGGGCAGCCCGCTCTCGCGCAGCGCGGCCTTGGACTCGGCCGCGCCGACGAAACCGACGGGCAGCCCGATGACGAGCGCGGGCGCGGCGTCCAGGGCCAGCAGTTCCTCCAGGGCGGTCGGCGCGCAGCCGATCACCCACAGCGCGCCGGGGCCCACCTGCTCGTACGCCAGCCGCACGGCGTGCGCCGAACGCGTCAGGCCCGGACCGGCCTGGGCGTCCTTCAGGCGGCAGACGGTCTCGCGCCGGGTGATCCCGGCGGCCACCATCTCCACGTCCACGACGACCGGCGCCCCGGCGTGCAGCGCGGCGTGCGCCCTCACCAGCTCGCCCTCGTCCATGACGAGGTCGTGCGCGTACTCCAGGTCGGCGGAGGAGTGGATCACGCGCTCCACGACCGCCCGGGTCAGCGGCGGGAAGCGGGAGGTGTCCAGGCGGGCGCGCAGCCGCCGGAAGGACTCCTGCTCGATGGGGTGGACCACACGGGTCACCCGGCTCGCCCGGCTCACTTGGGTTCCTCCTGCCAGCGGTAGCCGCGCGGCGTCACCATGCGCCCCGCGATCGTGCGGGTCGCGGTGTTGCCCACGGTCACGACCGTCATCATGTCGACCGTCGACGGGTCGAGCGCCGCCAGGGTCGTCACCCGGTGGGACTCGTCCGGCCGGGAGGCGTTGCGTACGACACCGACCGGCGTGGCGGGCTCCCGGTGCTCCGCGAGGATCGCGAGCGCCTTGGGCAGCTGCCAGTCCCGGCCCCGGCTGCGCGGGTTGTAGAAGGTCACCACGAGGTCCGCCTCGGCCGCCGCGCGCACCCGCCGCTCGATGACCTCCCACGGCGTGTGCAGGTCGGACAGGCTGATCGAGACGTGGTCGTGGCCGAGCGGCGCGCCCAGGATCGCCCCGGCCGCCAGCGCCGCCGTCACCCCGGGCACGCCCACCACGTCGATGTCGTCGGACGCCTCGGCGAGCGCGGGGGAGGCCATGGCGTACACGCCGGCGTCCCCGCTGCCGATCAGCGCGACGGCCTGCCCGCGCCTCGCCTCGGCCACCGCCGTGCGGGCCCGCTCCTCCTCGGCGCCCAGCCCCGACTCCAGGACCCGGGTGCCGGGCCGCAGCAGGTCGCGGATCTGGTCGACGTACTGGTCGAGCCCGACGAGCACGGAGGCGCGCCGGAGTTCGGCCTTCGCCCGCGGGGTGAGCAGGTCCCGGGCGCCCGGCCCGAGCCCGACCACCGCGAGCCGCCCGCGCCCGGGCCGTCGTACGACGGCACAGGTGGCCATCGCCGGGCTCGCGGCCGACTTCCGCTTGGGGACGAGGAGTTCGCCGCCGCGCGCCAGGGCGGCGGCCTCCGCCACCGAGGGGGTGCCGACGGCGGCGAGCGGCGCGTCGGAGGGGTTGGGCACCTCGACGCGGGCCAGCTCCTCGGCGGCGTACGTCACCAGCGGCACGCCGAGCCGTCCGGCCGCGGCCACGAGGCCGGGCTCGTCGCGCTTGGCCTCCACGGTGGCGAGCTCGGCGACGCTGCGCACGGACAGTCCCGCGTCCCGCAGGGCACCCTCGATCACGTCGAGCACTTCCGCGACGGGCGCCCCCCTGGACGCACCCACCCCCACCACCAGGGACGGCGGGCGCAGTACCACCTCGCGGGCGGCGGGCTCGACGAGGCGGTCCGTCACCCGGATCGCGTACGGCCCGTCGCCGGTGACGGGCAGCGGCGGCAGGGGCCACGCCACCTCCGCCCGCAGCGCCACCGGCTCGCCGTCCAGCAGGGCGCGCGAGACGGCGGCGACGTCGCCCTCCACCGGCAGGCCGAGCGTGTCCAGGCCGGGCAGGCCGGCGGCGTCCGTCGCCGTGGTCACCACGGGCTCGGCACCCAGCACCTCGCCGACCTCGCGGGCCAGCTCGTTGGCCCCGCCGCCGTGGCCGCCGACCAGGGAGACGGCGAACCGCCCGCCCTCGTCGACGCACACCACGCCCGGGTCGCTCGTCTTGTCCGCCAGCAGCGGCGCGATCATCCGCACCACCGCCCCCGTGGCCAGGAAGCACACGAGCTGCTCGCACTGGGCGAACGCGGCCCGTACGGCGTCCGGGACGGGACCGTCGTACACACGCGTGCGGTCCGGCCACGCCGCGGCCAGCCGGTCCCGCGCCGCCGCCCCCGCCGCGGTGGCGGAAATGAGGCCGATCACTGGGCAACTCCTTCGGTACGTGCCCGGGGCCTGACGCCCCACAGCAGGAAGACGGGATTGGTCGCCGCGAGCCGGGTCACGTCCCCCGGCAGCGGCGCGAGCCGCGACGCCTGCACCAGCACCCCGTCGCAGGCGAACCCCGCGCCGGTCAGCGCCTCGCGCGCGGCCGGCACCCGGTCCAGCGCGGCCATCGCGACGACCACGGTCCGCCGGGCGCGCCGCGCGCACGCCGTGACGACGGCGGGCAGCTCACGCCCCCCGCCGCCCACGAACACCGCGTCGGGATCGTCGGGATCGTCGAGGCCGGCGAGCGCGGCGGGCGCGGCTCCGTGCACCACCCGCACGTCGACACCGTGGGCGGCGGCGTTGGCGCGGATCCGCTCGACGCCGTCCGGGGCCTTCTCCACGGCGGTGACGGCGGCGCCCAGCCGGGCGCACTCCACGGCCACCGACCCGGAGCCCGCGCCGACGTCCCACACCAGGTCGCCGGGGCGCGGCCCGAGCCGCGCCAGGGCCAGTGCCCGCACCTCGAACTTGGTGATCATCGAGTCGCGGTGGGCGAACTCGGCCTCGTCCAGGGCCCAGCCGGCCGGCCGCCGGGCCGCTCCCGCGACCGTCCGCGCGGGGCCGAGCGCCCGGGACTCGTCCAGGCACACGACGACGCTCACCGCCGTCCCCCAGTCGCGGGCGGCGGCCTGGGCGGGCGTGACCCGCTCCAGGCGCTCGTCCGGCGAGCCGAGCGCGGACGCGACGACGAGGACGCGCCGGTACGGGCGCAGCGCCGCCCCGAGTTCGGCGGGCCCGGCGCCGGGCCCGGTCAGCACCGCCACCTTGGGGTGCGCCCGGCAGAGGTTGACGGCCGTGCGCAGGTCCCGCCCGTGCGCGCTGGCCACCACGGCGTCGTCCCAGGGCAGCCCGATCCGCGCGAAGGCGGCGGCGACGGAGGAGACCCCGGGCCGCACGTCCAGCCGCTCGGGCCCGAACCGCTCGGCCAGCGCCCGCACGATCCCGAAGAACCCGGGGTCGCCGGAGGCCAGCACGGCCACCGGACGGTCCGCGCGGACGTACCGCGCCACGGTGTCCAGCGCGGGCGCCAGCGGCCCGAGGACCACCCGCTCGGCCGTCCCCGGCAGCGCCGCGGCGTCCAGGTGCCGCCGCCCGCCGACGACGAGCTCGGCCCCGGCCAGGACGTCCGGGTCGGGCGGCGCGCCCGTCCCGGTGCCGACGACGGTGATCACGTGCTCGCACCCCGCGTGCGCAGGGCCCTGCGGGCCTCGGGGTCGGCCTTGCGGTAGCCGTGGAAGTGACCGGGGTGGTACAGGTGCGAGCGCGTGCCGTGCGCGTCCAGGGCCGGGCCGACCAGGAAGAGCGTGTGCTTCCAGAGCTTGTGCTCCTTGACGGTCTCCTCCAGCGTGCCGATCGTGCACCGCACGATCAGCTCCTCCGGCCAGGTCGCCTGGTGGGCCACGACGACCGGCGTGGTCGTCGGGTAGCCGCCCTCCAGCAGCTCCCGCACCAGCTGCCCGCTGCGGGCCGCCGACAGGAAGATCGCCATGGTCGTGCCGTGCCGGGCGAACTCGCGGACCTCCTCCCCGGGCGGCATCGGCGTCTTGCCCCCGCCCAGCCGGGTCAGCACCACGGACTGCGCGACCTCCGGGATGGTCAGCTCCCGCCGGGCGAGCGCGGCCACCGCGGAGAACGAGGACACGCCCGGGACGATCTCCGTCGCGATGCCGATCTCCGCGCACCGGTCGAGCTGCTCCTGCGTGCCGCCCCACAGGGCCGGGTCGCCGGAGTGGATGCGGGCGACCCTCAGGCCCTCCCGGTGGGCCCGCCGGTACACGGCCACCACGTCCTCCAGCGGCATCGTCGCCGAGTCCAGGATCTCCGCGTCCTCGCGCGCGTGCTGCAGGACCTCCGCCTGGACCAGGCTGGCGGCCCAGATCACGACGTCGGCCTCCGCGATGGCGCGCGCGGCGCGGAACGTCAGCAGGTCGGCGGCGCCGGGGCCGGCACCGACGAAGGTCACCTTGCCGGTGGGGGCATCGGCCATGGGTTCGGGTCCTCTCGTACGGAACTTCAACGCGTGCCGGGTCGCGCCTGCGCGCCCGGGGCTCGATCGGGGGGCAGGGGCGCACGGCGGTCCTCGTCGCGCCGGGCGCGTTCCCGGGGACGCCGCCCCGGCGACCCCGGTGACACGGACGGGCTCACAGCTTGCCGCCCCGCCCGCCCCCGCGCGGCGCGGGCGCGATCAGCGTGGACAGGTACGGCAGGGCGGCGCCGTCGAGGTCGGCGGCCGACCGGACGGACTCCTCCGGCAGCCCGAGCGCCGAGCCCCACACGGCGTCGCCGATCCGCCCGGTCTCCCGCAGCGCCTCGGCGACCTCCCGGGCCTGCCGCCCGAACTTGTAGGCGACGACGGTCCCGGGGCCGGCCAGCGCCTCCTTGAGCACGGTCGCCCCCGCGGTGACCGGCACGAGCGTCAGCGGCTCGGTCCCCTCGGTGAGCACGGCCCCGGAGCGCGCCGCCAGGTCCTGCATGGCGGTGATGCCCGGCACGGTCTCCACGGCCGTCCCCGGCACCAGCTCGGCGACCGTCTGCGCGAGGTAGGTGAACGTCGAGTACACGTTGGGGTCGCCGATCGTCGCGAAGGCGACGGACCGGTGGGCCCTCAGCAGCCCGGCCACCCGCTCGCCGGCCGCGTCCCAGGCGGCCTCGCGGCGCGCCCGGTCGGTGCGCTCGTTCAGCGCGAACACCACCCGGACGACCTTCTCCGGGGACACGTAGTGCAGCACGGTCGCCTCGGCCCGCCCCCGCTCGCCCGTGTCCATGACGGGCACGACGACGACCTCGGCGGCCCGCAGGGCGTTGACGCCCTTGACGGTCACCAGTTCCGGGTCCCCGGGGCCGACCCCGACCCCGATCAGCCTGCTGCTCATGACGTCCGGCACCTCTCCACGAACCGACGGGCGACACCGGGCTCGGACGCCCAGTGCGTGTGCAGGTAACTCGCGTGCACACCGCGCTGTACGAAACCCTCGACCCGCCGCCGCGGGGCCCGCACGCCCCAGGCGGGAGCCGTCCCCGAGCCGGGCTCTACGGCGGTCCGGTGGAACTCGTGCCCCCGCATCCGCGTCCCGGCCGCCGCGAGGACGCTGTCCTCGACGGCCACGGCGTCCCGGTAGCCGAGGGTCAGCCGCCCGGTCATCCGGGCGGTGGCGTCGAGCACCCCGCACATCGGCCGCCCGTCCAGCTCCCGGCACAGGTAGAGCAGCCCGGCGCACTCGGCGGCCACGGGGGCGCCGCTTCGCGCCAGGGCGCCGACGGCCTCGCGCAGCGGCTCGTTGGCGGACAGCTCGGCGGCGTACACCTCCGGGAAGCCGCCGCCGATCACCAGCCCGCGCGTCCCCTCGGGCAGCCGCTCGTCGCGCAGCGGGTCGAAGGGGACGACCTCGGCTCCGGCGGCGGCGAGCAGCTCGGCGTGCTCGGCGTAGGAGAAGGTGAAGGCGGGACCGCCGGCCACGGCGACCACCGCACGCCGCTCCGCGGGGGCCGTGGGCGGTTCCCAGGCCGCGCACGGCAACGCGCCCGCACTGCGCGCCAGCGCCGCCAGCGCCTCCAGGTCACAGCCCTCGGACACCTGCGCGGCCATCGCCGCGACGGCCTCCACGGCCTGCGCCCGCCGCTCGGCGACGGGCACCAGCCCCAGGTGACGGGAGGGCGTGTCCACCTGCCGGACCCGCCGCAGCGCCCCCAGCACCGGCACCCCGGCCGCGTCCAGCGCCTCCCGCAGCAGTTCCTCGTGCCGGCCGGAGGCGACCTTGTTCAGGATCACGCCCCCGACCCGCACCTGCGGGTCCCAGGAGGCGAACCCGTGCACCAGCGCCGCCACCGACCGCGACTGCGACGAGGCGTCCACGACCAGCACCACCGGCGCCCGCAGCAGCTTCGCCACCTGCGCGGTGGACGCCAGTTCGCCCTCCCCGGCGGCCCCGTCGTACAGCCCCATCACGCCCTCGACCACGGCGAGGTCGCACCCGCGCGCGCCGTGCGCGAACAGCGGCCCGATCAGCTCCGGACCGCACAGGTACGCGTCGAGGTTGCGCCCCGCCCGCCCGGTCGCGAGCGCGTGGTACCCGGGGTCGATGTAGTCGGGTCCGACCTTGTGCGGGGAGACGGCGAGCCCCCGCGCGGCGAACGCGGCCATCAGCCCCGTGGCGACGGTGGTCTTGCCGCTGCCGGAGGACGGCGCGGCGATGACCAGCCGGGGTACGGAGGTCACCACTCGATGCCCCTCTGCCCCTTCTGCCCGACGTCCATGGGGTGCTTGACCTTGGACATGTCGGTCACCAGGTCGGCGAGGTCCACCAGCTTCTCCGGCGCGTTCCGCCCGGTGATCACCACATGCTGGGTCCCCGGCCGGTTGCGCAGCACCTCGACGACCTCGTCGGTGTCGACCCACCCCCAGTGCATCGGGTAGGCGAACTCGTCGAGCACGTACAGCCGGTACGTCTCGGCGGCCAGGTCCCGCTTGACCTGCTCCCAGCCCTCGCGGGCCTTCTCCTCGTTGTCCATCTGCGCGTCGCGCTGCACCCAGGACCAGCCCTCGCCCATCTTGTGCCAGGCGACGCTCCCGCCCTCGCCGGAGTCGCCGAGCACGCGCAGCGCCCGCTCTTCGCCGACCTTCCACTTGGCCGACTTGACGAACTGGAACACCCCGATCGGCCACCCCTGGTTCCAGGCCCGCAGCGCGAGCCCGAAGGCGGCGGTCGACTTGCCCTTGCCGACGCCCGTGTGCACGACGACGAGCGGCCGGTTGCGGCGCTGACGGGTCGTCAGTCCGTCGTCGGGGATGACGCTCGGCTGTCCCTGCGGCACTACGCGGCCCTCCTGTTGCCCTGAACTTCCCTGACCAGCCCGGCGATCGAATCGGCCCGCAGCTCCTCCAGCGTCACGGCGGCGCCGCCCAGCTCACCGGCGAGCCGCCCGGCCAGCCCCAGCCGCACCGGACCCGTCTCGCAGTCCACGACCACGCAGGCGACGCCCTCGGCCGCGAACAGCCGCGCGGCACGGGAGGCCCGCGCGACGGGCTCGACGCCCCCGGTGGCCCGTCCGTCGGTCACGACCACGACCAGCGCGCGCCGCGCCGGGTCCCGCAGCCGCTCGACGCGCAGCACGTCGTGGGCCTTCAGCAGCCCGGCGGCCAGCGGCGTGCGCCCGCCCGTGGGCAGCGCCTGGAGGCGGGCCGCCGCCGCGTCCACGGACGAGGTGGGCGGCAGCGCGACCTCGGCGCCCGAGCCCCGGAAGGTCACCAGCCCCACCTTGTCGCGCCGCTGGTACGCGTCGAGCAGCAGCGACAGCACGGCGCCCTTCACGGCGCCCATCCGCTGCCGGGCCGCCATCGACCCGGAGGCGTCCACGACGAACAGCACGAGGTTGCCCTCGCGCCCCTCGCGGGTGGCCTGCCGCAGATCGTCCCGGCGGACCACCAGGCCCGGCCCCGACCGGCCGCGGGCCCGCTGGTGCGGGGCGGCGGCCCGCACGGTCGCCGCCAGGTGCAGCCTGGTCAGCGCCCCCCGCGGCCGGCGGGCCCCGGTGGTGCGCCCGTGCTCGGTCCGCGCGCGCGAGCGCCGCCCGGCGGCGCCCTCCCCGATGCCGGGCACGCTCAGCACCTTCGTGCGGAACGGCTCGGCGGCCCGTGCGGGGGCCTGCTCGAAGGCACCGGAAGGCCGCGGTTCGCCCTCCTCCCCGGCCTCGGGACGGGCGGCGGCGTCCCCGCCCTGCGGGCCGCCGCCGGGGGCCGGCTCCCCGCCGCCCCCGCCGCCCCCGCCGGGCCCGTCCGGACCCGGGTCGGGGTCCGGGTCGTCGTCCTGCGGACCGCCGAACTCCTCCAGCGTCTCGTCGAGCTTGTCCTCGTCCAGGCCCGGCGCGTCGAAGGGGTTGCGCCGGCGGCGGTGCGGCAGCGCGAGCAGCGCGGCCTGCCGCACGTCCTCGGCGAGCACCTCGGTGCGCCCGGCCCACGCCGCCAGCGCGGTCGACGTCCGGGCCATCACGATGTCGGCGCGCATGCCGTCCACCTCGAAGGCGGCGCAGGTCGCCGCGATCTGCCGCAGCGCCCCGTCACCGAGCCGCACCCGCGGCAGCAGCTCCCGCGCGGCGGCGATCCGCGCCCGCACGGCGGTCTCCTCCTCGGCCCACCGGGCCGCGAAGCCGGCCGGGTCGGCGTCGTACGCCAGCCGCCGCCTGACGACCTCCACCCGCTGGTCGGGTTCGCGCGAGGCCGCGACCTCCACGGTCAGCCCGAACCGGTCGAGCAGCTGCGGCCGCAGCTCGCCCTCCTCGGGGTTCATGGTGCCCACCAGCAGGAACCGCGCCGCGTGCCGCACCGAGACGCCCTCGCGCTCCACGTACGAGGCGCCCATCGCCGCCGCGTCCAGCAGCAGGTCCACCAGGTGGTCGTGGAGGAGGTTGACCTCGTCGACGTACAGGATGCCGCGGTGCGCGGCGGCGAGCAGGCCGGGCTCGAAGGCCTTCACGCCCTCGGACAGGGCCCGCTCGATGTCCAGTGCGCCCACCAGCCGGTCCTCGGAGGCACCGACCGGCAACTCCACCATGCGGGCGGGGCGTGCGGTGCCCGCGCCCGGTTCGTGCGGCCCGTCCGGGCAGCCCGGGTCGGGGGCGGCGGGATCGCAGGAGAAACGGCAGCCGGGCACCACGGCCACCTCCGGCAGCAGCGCCGACAGCGCCCGCACGGCCGTGGACTTGGCGGTGCCCTTCTCGCCGCGCACCAGCACACCGCCGACCGCCGGCGAGACGGCGTTCAGCAGCAGCGCGAGCCGCAGGTCGTCCTGGCCGACGACGGCCGTGAACGGAAAGGGGGTGGTCACTTCTCGTCGCCCTCCAGATCGCCTTCGAGCTCCAGGTAGGTGGCGCGCAGCCGCTCCAGGGTGTCCGCGTCCGGCTCCGCCCACAGCCCGCGGTCCGCGGCCTCCAGCAGCCGCTCGGTGATGCCGCGCAGCGCCCACGGGTTGGACTTCTTCATGAAGTCCCGGTTCTCCGGGGCGAAGACGTACTCCGCGCTGAGCTTCTCGTACATCCAGTCGTCCACGACCCCGGCCGTGGCGTCGTACCCGAACAGGTAGTCCACGGTCGCCGCCATCTCGAAGGCGCCCTTGTAGCCGTGCCGCCGCATCGCCGCCATCCAGCGCGGGTTGACCACCCGGGCGCGGAAGACGCGGTGGGTCTCCTCGCCCAGCGTGCGCGTCCTCACCTGGTCCGGCGTGGCGGAGTCGCCGACGTACGCCTCGGGGGAGGACCCGGTGAGGTGCCGGACCATGGCCACCATGCCGCCGTGGTACTGGAAGTAGTCGTCGGCGTCGACCAGGTCGTGCTCGCGGGTGTCGACGTTCTTCGCGGCCACGGCGATCCGCCGGAACGCCGTCTCCATGTCCCCGCGCGCGGCCCGCCCGTCCAGCCCGCGCCCGTACGCGTAGCCGCCCCACACGGCGTACACCTCGGCGAGGTCGGCGTCCGAGCGCCAGTTGCGCGCGTCGATCAGCGGCAGCAGACCGGCCCCGTACGCGCCCGGCTTGGAGCCGAAGATGCGGGCGGTCGCGCGCCGCCGGTCGCCGTGCTCGGCGGTGTCCTGGTCGGCGTGGGCCTTCACGTAGTTCTGCTCGGCGGGCTCGTCCAGCTCGGCCACCGCCCGCACCGCGTCGTCGATGAGGCCGACGACGTGCGGGAACGCGTCCCGGAAGAAGCCGGAGATGCGGACGGTGACGTCGATGCGCGGCCGGCCCAGCTCCGCCGGGGGGACGATCTCGAAGCCGGTCACCCGGCGCGAGGCGTCGTCCCACACGGGGCGGCAGCCCAGCAGGGCCAGGATCTCGGCGATGTCGTCGCCCTGGGTGCGCATGGCGGAGGTGCCCCACACCGTCAGGCCGACGGACTTCGGGTACTCCCCGGTGTCCTGCAGGTAGCGCGCGACGAGCGAGTCGGCGAGCGACTGCCCGACCTCCCAGCTCAGCCGGGACGGGATCGCCTTGGGGTCGACGGAGTAGAAGTTCCGCCCGGTCGGCAGGACGTTGACCAGGCCGCGGGTCGGGGATCCGGAGGGGCCCGCCGGGACGTAGCCGCCGTCGAGCGCCTTGAGGATGTGCCCGATCTCGTCGGTGGTGCGCGCCAGGCGCGGCACGACCTCGGTGCAGGCGAACTCCAGCACGGCCGCGGCCTCGGGCAGGTCGGCCCCGAGGACCTCGCGGACCAGGGCGGGGACGGCGGCCGCGTCCCAGCCGCGGGCCTCCATGCCCTCCGCGACCCGCCGGCACAGCTGCTCCAGCAGGTCGATCGCGTCGGAGGCGGTGCGGGACGGGCCGTCCACCAGGTCCGTCAGCTCGGCCGGCACCTTCACCGGCGCGCCCGGCTCGGCCAGCAGCTCCTTCTCCACCAGCCCGAAGTGCCCGGCCAGCGACGCCCGCAGCCCCGGCAGCGCGTCCGCCCGCCCGCCCCACACCTGCGCGGCGCGCAGCACGGCCAGCACGAGGTTGACGCGGGACTCGCCGGACGGCCCGCCGCCCAGGACGTGCAGGCCGTCGCGGATCTGCACGTCCTTGATCTCGCACAGGTAGCCGTCGATGTGCATGACGAACTCGTCGAACTCCTCGTCGTCCGGCTGCTCGTCCACGTGCAGGTCGTGGTGGAGCTCGGCCGCCTTGACGAGGGTCCAGATCTGGGCGCGGACCGCCGGGGCCTTGGCGGGGTCCAGGTCGGAGACGAGGGCGTACTCGTCGAGCAGCTGCTCCAGCTTGGCCAGGTCGCCGTAGGTGTCGGCGCGGGCCATCGGCGGCACCAGGTGGTCGACGACGGTGGCGTGGCCGCGCCGCTTGGCCTGGGTGCCCTCGCCGGGGTCGTTGACGATGAACGGGTAGACCAGCGGCAGGTCGCCGAGCACGGCATCCGGGGCGCACCCGCGCGACAGCCCGAGGCCCTTGCCCGGCAGCCACTCCATCGTGCCGTGCTTGCCCATGTGCACGATCGCGTCGGCCCGGAAGGTGTTCTCCAGCCACCGGTAGGCCGCCATGTAGTGGTGCGAGGGCGGCATGTCGGGGTCGTGGTAGATCGCGATCGGGTTCTCGCCGAAGCCGCGCGGCGGCTGGATCATCACCACGACGTTCCCGAACCGCAGGGACGCCAGCACGATGTCCTCGCCGTCCACGTACAGGCCGCCCGGCGGCTCGCCCCACGCCTCGGTCATGGCGTCCCGCAGCTGCGGGTCGAGCTTGTCGAACCACGCCCGGTAGTCCGCGAGCGGCACCCGTGCGGGCGCGGCGGCCAGCTGCTCCTCCGTCAGCCACTCCACGTCGTGGCCGCCGGCCTCGATGAGCCGGTGGATCAGCTCGTCGCCGTCGTCCGGGTGGCCCTCGACGCCGTAGCCGGCGTCCCGCAGCGCGTCCAGCACCCGTACCGCGGAGGCGGGGGTGTCCAGGCCGACCGCGTTGCCGACCCGGGAGTGCTTGGTCGGGTAGGCGGTGAAGACGAGCGCGATCCGCTTGTCCGCGTTCGCCTTGTGCCGCAGCCGCGCGTGCCGTACGGCGATCCCGGCGACCCGCGCCGCCCGCTCGGGGTCGGCGACGTACACGGGCACGTCGTCCGGGCCCTGCTCCTTGAAGGAGAACGGCACCGTGACCAGACGGCCGTCGAACTCGGGGATCGCGACCTGCATCGCCGCGTCCATGGGGGACAGGGCGGCGTCCGACTCCTCCCAGGCGGCGCGCGAGGTGGTCAGGCACAGCCCCTGCAGCACGGGCACGTCCAGCTCGGCCAGCCGGCCGATGTCCCAGGACTCCTCGTCGCCGCCCGCGGAGGCCTGCGAGGCGTGCGTGCCGCCGGCCGCGAGCACGGTGGCGACCAGGGCGTCGGCCCGCGCCAGGATCTCGTACAGCCCGTCGTCGGCGCCGCGCAGCGAACCGCAGTACACCGGCAGGGCGTTGGCGCCGTGGGCCTCGATCGCGTCGCACAGGGTGTCCACGAAGGCGGTGTTGCCGCTCAGTTCGTGGGCGCGGTAGAAGAGCACGCCGACGGTCGGGCGGCCCTCGGCGAACGGGCGTTCGCCGTGCACGCCGTACTCGGGCATCTTCCGCGGCTCGACGAACCCCTCGCCGGTCAGCAGCACGGTGTCCGACAGGAAGCGCGCCAGTTCGGTGAGGTTGGCGGGCCCGCCCTCGACCAGGTACTTCAGCGCCTCGGCCACCACACCGGCCGGCACCGACGACTCGGCCATCAGCTCCGCGTCCGGCACGGCCTCGCCGCCGAGCAGCACGGTCGGGATCCCGGACGCCTTCAGCGCGGCCAGCCCGTCCTCCCAGGCGCGCTTGCCGCCGAGCAGCCGCACGACGGCGACGTCGGCGCCCGCGATCAGCGCGGGCAGCTCCCCGGCGACGTCGATGCGGGCCGGGTTGCCGATCCGGTAGGGCGCGCCGGAGGCACGGGCCGCCAGCAGGTCCGTGTCGGCGGTCGACAACAACAACACTGTGCTCATGCGGGCGCTCCCGGTGGGATGAAGGGCAGTCCTTGCGGCGCGCCGGACTCGATGAGCCGCCACAGCGCGTCCGTGTCCGCGTGCTGTTCGATCAGGTCGCCGAGCCGGTCGAGCTGCTCCTCGCGCAGCGCGGCGAACGACGTGTCGGGGGCCGGCACGAAGCGGCGGCCCGCGGCGGCCGCCACCTCGCGCAGGAAGGCGCGCCGGAACCCGTCCGACTCCAGCGAGCCGTGCCAGTGCGTGCCCCAGGTCTGGCCGACCCGGCAGCCGTCGAGGAAGGCTTCACCGCCGGTGACGTCGGCGACGCCGTGGTGGATCTCGTAGCCCTCGACGTGCTCGCCCAGGGCCTCGCCCGCGGGGCGCGCCAGCGTCTTCTCGCGGGCGAACCGCACCCGCACCGGCAGCACACCGAGCCCGTCGACGGACCCGCGGCGGCTCTCGACGTCGTCCTCGATGTGCTCGCCGAGCACCTGGAAGCCGCCGCAGATCCCCAGCACGGGCCGCCCCTCGGACGCCCTGCGGACCAGCGCGTCGGCCAGACCCCGCTCGCGCAGCCAGTCCAGCGCCCGGACGGTCCCGCGGGTCCCGGGGACCACCACGAGGTCGGCGTCGGCCAGCTCCTCCGGCCGGTCCACGAACCGCACCACCACGCCCGGTTCGGCGGCCAGCGCGTCCACGTCGGTGAAGTTCGACATCAGCGGGACCGCGCACACGGCGACCCGCAGCACGTCCTCGCCGACGGGCGGCGCGACGTCCGGCTCGCGGACGGTCCCGCGCTGCGAGACGTTCCGCCACGCCCGGCTCCGCTCGCGCGGGGGGACCCCCATCCCGTCCTCCTCGTCGATGCCGAGCCCGTGCCGGAACGGCAGCACGCCGTACGTACGCCGCCCGGTCAGCCCGTGCAGCATGTCGAGCCCCGGCTCCAGCAGGGACACGTCCCCGCGGAACTTGTTGACGAGGAACCCGGCCACCAGCTCCTGGTCCTCGCGGGACAGCAGGGCGACGGTCCCGAAGAAGGAGGCGAAGACCCCGCCCCGGTCGATGTCGCCGACGACGAGCACGGGCAGCCGCGCGCTCCGCGCGACGCCCATGTTCACGATGTCCGTCCGCCGCAGGTTGATCTCGGCGGGAGAGCCGGCCCCCTCACAGATCACCGCGTCATACGTGCCCCGCAACTGCTCCAGGCAGTCCAGCACCGTGCCCAGCAGCGCCTGCCGGCGCCCGCCGTGGTAGCCGCGCGCGCTCAGCTCGCCCACCGGCTTGCCCAGCAGCACCACCTGGCTGCTCTGCTCGCCGCCGGGCTTGAGCAGCACCGGGTTCATCAGCGCGGTCGGCTCGACGCGGCACGCCTGGGCCTGCATGGCCTGCGCCCGCCCGATCTCGGCGCCCTCGCGCGTCACGAACGAGTTCAGGGACATGTTCTGCGCCTTGAACGGCGCGACCTTGACGCCCTGCCGCACCAGCCACCGGCAGATCCCCGCGGTGACGACGCTCTTGCCGGCGTCGGAGGTGGTTCCGGCGACGAGGAGACCCCCGCTCATGTGGTACGTCCCTTCACGACGAGGCGCGCGACGGCGCTGACGCCGAGCGCGAGCCAGCTGACCCGGCGGGAGAGCCGTACGGCCCGCCGGATGTCGGTGACCCGGACGGCGCGTCCGGCGTCCCCGTTGAGGACGGGCCGGTGCTCGACCCGCCCGCCGTAGGAGAGCGTCCCGCCGAGCCGCACCCCGAGCGCCCCCGCGAACGAGGCCTCCACCGGCCCGGCGTTGGGGCTCGGGTGCCGGCGGGCGTCGGCGCGCCAGGCCCGCACGGCGCCGCGCGGATCGTCCCCCGCCACGGCGGCGAGCGCGGCGGTCAGCCGGGCCCCCGGCCACCCGGCGAGGTCGTCCAGGCGCGCGGAGGCCCACCCGTAGCGCCGGTACCGGGGGGACTTGTGCCCCACCATGGCGTCGAGGGTGTTGACGGCGCGGAACCCGAGCAGCCCCGGCACACCGGCGACGGCCCCCCACACCAGCGCCCCCACGACGGCGTCGGAGGTGTTCTCGGCCACCGACTCGACCACCGCGCGGGCGATCCCGTCGCCGTCCAGCGCCTGCGGATCGCGCCCGCACAGATGAGGCAGCCGCTCGCGGGCGGCCTCGACGTCGCCGGCCTCCAGGGCGCGGGCGACGGCGGTGGCCTCCCGCGCGAGCGAGGTCCCGCCGACCACGGCCCAGGTGGCGGCGCCGGTCAGCGCGACGGAGGCGGCGGGGGAGGTCCGTACGGCACGGGCGGCGGCGGCCCCGAGGGCGACGGCGCCGCCCACGCACAGGGCGGTGTGCAGCGCGCCCCACCCGCGGTGGTCCCGCCACAGCGCCCGTTCCACGGCACCCGCGGCCCGCCCGAACACGGCGACCGGGTGCCCGCGGCGCGGATCGCCGAGGAGCAGGTCACCGAGGAGGCCGGCGGCGGCGCCGTACGCGAAGACGCGATCGGCACCCATGGGCTCAGCCCGCGGCGGGGTGGGGCAGGGCTCGGCGGGGGCGGCTCAAACGGCAGGCGCGCATGGCGATATGTCCTCACTCAGGGTGTCCACGCCCTGGTTCGACGAGACCGGCGGTGAGAGTTCCTGGCTCCCGGGGACGACCGCCCCCGGTGACAGTGGCGGGACCGCGCCGGACTTCCACCGGCTTCCTCTCTTGCCGCCGCACTGGCTCCGGCAGTCCACCACGGCCCGCGAACACCCGTCAACTTGCCGTTGACCTGCGCAGGAGGAGTGTGCTCAGGCCCACACACGGGTGGCCGGCCGTGTCCCGGGGCCGTGGCGGCGCGAGTCGGGGAGGGGGCGACACGGCGGCGGGGTGCGGGACGGTGGTCCGTCCCGCACCCCGCTCGGTGCCGTTGCCGTCGGTCAGGCCACGATCAGGTAGATCCCGTACGCCACCGCCGCCGCGCACGCCGCGAAGCAGGCGTACGCGCCGGTGACCGCGAGGGCGGCGGTGCCGCCCTGCGCGGCGGCCCGCTCGCGCCGCGACAGGCCCGTGACGCCGAGGGTGAACAGGCCGACGAGAGCCACGGTGACCACGAGGCTGACGCCGAAGACGGAGCCGAGGGCCGCCCAGTCGATCTTCATGCTGCTTCTCTTCCTTCGTACCCGGGTGCGCGCGGGATCAGACGGTGGTGGTGGCCGACGGGGCCTTGGAGTCGGAGGTGGCCTGGACCGGGAACGCGGCCGCGAGGTCCTCCGCCACCGTGCCCGCGGGGGGCGGGGCCACCGCGGCGATCGCCGTGGTCACCACACCGGCCGACTCCTCCTCGACGTCGTTGACGTTGGTGTGGTCGACGACCTCGCGGCGGGAGATCTTCCAGATCGCGGCGCTGGAGGCGACCAGGAAGACGGCCACCACGGCGGTGCCCCAGTCGCCGAAGCCGGTGACGTACTCGGCGAGCGCGCCGACCAGGGCGGCGGCCGGCAGGGTCAGGCCCCAGGCGACGAACATCCGGGTGGCGGTGGACCAGCGGACGACGCCGCCCTTGCGGCCCAGGCCCGCGCCCATCACCGCGCCGGAGACGGAGTGGGTGGTGGACAGGGAGAACCCGAGGTGGGAGGAGGCCAGGATGACCGTGGCCGCGCTGGTCTGGGCGGCGAAGCCCTGCTGCGGCTGGAGGTCGGTCAGGCCCTTGCCCATGGTGCGGATGATGCGCCAGCCGCCGAGGTAGGTGCCGAGCGCGATGGCGACGCCCGCGGAGAGGATGACCCACAGGGGCGGGTCGGAGTCGGGGGCGACGGCGCCGCCGGCGACCAGGGCGAGGGTGATGATGCCCATGGTCTTTTGCGCGTCGTTGGTGCCGTGGGCCAGGGAGACCAGGCCCGCAGAGGCGATCTGGCCGGCGCGGTAGCCCTTCTCGGACGCCTTGCCGTCGGCCTTCCTGCCGAGCGTGTACGTCAGCCGGGTCGCGACCATCGCGGCGAGGCCCGCGACCAGCGGGGCGGCGATCGCCGGGATCAGCACCTTGGTGACCAGGACGTCACCGTGGACCGCGCCGACGCCCGCCGAGGCGATCGTGGCGCCGATCAGACCGCCCATGAGGGCGTGCGAGGAGCTGGAGGGCAGTCCGACCAGCCACGTCAGCAGGTTCCAGAGGATCGCGCCGACCAGGGCGGCGAAGATGACCTCGGGACGGATGCCGGTCTCGTCGACGAGACCCTTGGAGATCGTGTTGGCGACTTCCACGGACAGGAAGGCGCCGACCAGGTTGAGGACGGCGGACATGGTGACCGCGACCTTGGGCTTCAGGGCGCCCGTGGAAATGGTCGTGGCCATCGCGTTCGCGGTGTCGTGGAAACCGTTCGTGAAATCGAACGCGAGTGCGGTTACCACCACAATCGCGAGGATCAGCGAGAAGCTTTCCATTTACCCAGGCAATCGTTCGAGGTCATTGGCTGGACGAACGTAGGTAACCAGGGTGAACGGAAGATGAACTGGGGGAGGCGCCGTGGTGTCCGCCGACGGGGTTTCTTATCCCGCCCCGCACCTGCGGCCCGGGCACCGCAGGGCCGGTCGCCCGCGGCGGGCCCTCTCAGCCGATCGGGCGACCCCTGGAAGAGAGATCGGTCACCCGGAAGGGTGCCGCCGTTGCCGTACCGCCCGCCGCGCGCCGGCTTCCGGCCCGAAGTGCCCCGATCCGGCGACGCGGCGCCGGCCCGCCTGGCAGGATCGCCGCATGGCCGAGCAGCGGTGGGACCAGCGGGACGGGGGAGAGCGCCGGGACGGCGCACGGGACGCGCGGGCGCCGCGGGGGCGGCGTGCGGGAACCGAGGAGGCCCGCGCCTGGGCGGACCTCGTCGAGACGGCCCGCCGGACGGTCCGCGACGGACTGGTCGTCGGCACCTCCGGCAACGTCTCGGTACGCGTCGGCGAGACGGTCCTGGTCACCCCCTCGGGCGTCCCCTACGACCGGCTCACGCCGGACGACGTGACCGGCGTCGACCTCGACGGCCGACAGGTCCTCGGCGGGCTCGTCCCCACCAGCGAGCTCCCCATGCACCTCGCCGTCTACCGCACCACCGGCGCCCGCGCCGTCGTCCACACCCACGCCGTGCACGCCACGGCCGTCTCGACGCTCGTCCGGGAGCTGCCGCCGATCCACTACATGGCCGCCGCGCTCGGCGGACCGGTCCGGGTCGCCCCGTACGCGACGTACGGCACCGGTGAGCTGGCCGAGAACATGCTGCGCGCCCTCGACGGCCGCTCCGGCTGCCTCCTGCAGAACCACGGCACGCTCACCCACGGCGCCACCCTCGACCAGGCCTACGACCGCACCGCCCAGCTGGAGTGGATGTGCCGCCTGTGGCTGACCGCCTCCTCGGTGCCGGGCCTGACGCCGACGCTGCTGTCGCGCGAGCAGCTGGCGCAGGCGGGGGAGAGGCTGCAGGGGTACGGGCAGCGGGGATGAGCCCTCGTCCGGGCCCCGGCGTGCGGGCCCCGCTGCCTTCCGCGGGACCGGTCCCGCGTCACCCGGAGCCGTCCTCCGGGTGGCCCCCCGGCGGGTCCGTCAGGACACTGGATCCGTGCACACTGTCAAAGCGACGGCCGCTGCCGTCACCGCCGTGACCGTCGCCGGCGCCGCCGCGGTGGCCGTCGGCCGGCTCGCCAGCGACGCCGCCCTCAAGGCGCCGCCGGGCAGGCCGCTGCCCACCGAGCCGCGGCTCACCGTGCACGGCACCGCCGCTGGCCGGATCAGCCTCACCCGGAACCTGGCCGCCCTGCGGCCCGGGCGGTACGGCCTGGCCGGCGCCGGCTCCCACGCGGTGGTCGGCCCCGTCCTGGACGCCGCCCCGCACACCGCCGACACCGTCGTGCGCCGCCTCGAACGCGTCACGCACGGCACCGTCCGGCCCGGCGACCGGGTGTGGCTCACCCCCAACCTGTACGTCGGCACCCCGGGCGCCGCCCTCGGGCTCGACCACACCGACGTCGACGTCCCCGGCGAACTCGGCTCCCTGCCGGCCTGGTGCGTGCCGTCGTCCCGCGACACCTGGGTGATCACGGTGCACGGCCTGGGCACCACCCGGGAACTGGCCATGAACGTCATGGAATTCCTGCACCGCCACCACTTCCCGGTGCTCGCCCTCGCCTACCGCGGCGACCTCGGCGCGCCCCGCTCCCCGGACGGCCTCGGCCACTTCGGCGAGACCGAGTGGCGCGACCTGGACGCGGCGATCCACCAGGCCCTGCAGCTCGGTGCCCGGCAGGTCGTCCTGCACGGCTGGTCCACCGGCGCGACCATGGCGCTGCGCGCGGCCACCCGCTCGGAGCTGCGCGAACGCATCGCCGGGCTGATCCTGGACTCCCCGGTGCTCGACTGGGAGACCGCCCTGCGCGCCCTCGCCGCGGCCCGCCACACACCGGGAGCGCTGCTGCCGCTCGCCGTCCGGGCCGCCCAGGGCCGCGCCGGCCTGGACGGCGACCGCCGTGCCGGCGCCGACGACCTCGACCGCCTGCGGGTCCCGGCCCTGATCTTCCACGGACCGGGCGACGTGGTGGCCCCCTGGCACCTCTCCCGGCGCCTCGCCGAGGCCCGCCCCCGCCTGGTCGGCCTGCGCAGGGTCGACCACGCGCCCCACGGAGCGATGTGGAACGCCGACCCGGAGGCCTACGAGGAGGCGATGCGCCGCTTCCTGATCCCGCTGATGTGACCGCTGATGTGATCTCCTGCGGGCTCCTGGCCGGGCCCCGTCCGCGGCCCCGCGGGGCCGCCCCGCGGGGCCGCGGACGGGGCGGTTTCCGGACAGGGTTCACGCACCTTCGCGCGCGCTCTCCCCGACCCGGTGGCGGGGATTCCGTTTAGCGTCGTGCCACTGGCCTGTTTCCTGCCCCCAGCCGCTCGCGGGACCCGGTGCGTTGGCCACCCCCGTCGCCCGCCGTGACATTCCGTTTGGGTTTTCGGACCGTCAACCGGAAGACTGCACCCGTGACGTCCCGTATCCCGCGCGACTCCAGGCTTCGACTCGTCCGCCCGCGACCCCTGGCCGCCGCCCCCAGAGCCGTGAACCAGCGGCGCCCGCGCCGCCCCGCACCGTGCCCCCCGGAGGGCACCCCGGCACCGGCGGAGCTGGCCAGAATGGCGCGCTCCGGTCTGGCCGGCGCGGTCCGCGTGGCCCGCTGGGCCGACGCCGCCCTCGGCCCCGGCCGTGCGGGCGCGACCACCGACGGCAAGGCCACCCTCTCCGACGCGACCGCCGAACGGGCGGCCCGCGAGCTGGGTCTGACCGAGGCCCAGGTGCGGGCCGACTGGGACACCGCCCGCCTGGCCGGCCTCGTCGAGGTGCACGGCGACCGCGCCCGCCCCGGCTGGCGGCTGCGCGCCTGGGACCGCGACGACAGCGCCGTGCTGCGCGGCTGGGTCGCCCTCTTCGACGCCTGGTCGCTCGCCTGCCCGGAGCCCGCGGGCCACGAGCCCGCCGCCGTCGCCGAGGTCGTCTCGGCCATGCCGCAGGTGCTCTCCTTCCTCCAGCTGTCCGCCGGGCCCGTCCCCGTGGAGCAGCTCCTGGACCTTCTGCAGCAGCGGGTGACCGAACTGCGCACCGAGCGCTGCGAGGTCGCCTACGTCCCGCCCGCCGCCACCGGCGACCCGTACGACCAGGCCCTCCTGGCCGCCCCGGCCGCTCCGGCCCCGTCCGATCCCGCCGAGGACCCGGAGACCGGCGCGGACGCCCCGCTCGCCCCGCTGCTGGACTGGGCGCTGCGCGCCCTGGCCGGCGTCGGCGCCCTCACCTACGGCGACGGGCAGGCCACCCTCACCCCGCTGGGCAGCTGGGCCGTCTGGGTGAAACTGGAGCAGATCTGCGTGGCCGCGCAGAGCCCGGCCGGCAACATCGAGCAGTCGGCCGAGGACATGCTGCGCGGCTGCGCCCAGCTGCGCCCCAACGCCGCCCGCGCCGAGTACCGCGCCTGGCTCGCCGCCCGCCCGGTCGGCAGCGCCGTCACCGAGCTGCTGGCCGCCGCCCGCGGCGACGACGCCCTGCTGCGCGGCCTGGCCTTCGAGGCGCTGCGCGTGGTCGGCGCCCCGGCCGAGCCCGAGGTGCGCGCCGTGCTGGAGGAGCCGACGCTGCGGCCCTACGCCCTGCTGTGGCTCGCCGAGCACGACGGGATCGACCCCGAGGACGCCCACGAGGTCCTCACCCGGCAGGAGGCCACCTGGCTGTGGGTGGACACCGCCGCCGCCGTCGCCGACCACGGCGAGGCCTCGATGCTGGTGCGGCACCTGGAGTCCGCGGTGCAGCCGACCGTCCCCGCCCTGTTGAACGAGGTGCGTGCCGTCGGGCACCCGCGCACCGTGCAGGTCCTCGTCGCGCTCGCCGCCGCGCACCCCGACCCGGCCCTGGCCAAGGCCGTCCGCCGCGCCGCCTTCCAGGTGCACACCGGCAGCTAGCGTCCGTCCGCCCCTCCCGGGGCCGTCAGCCCGCTGTCTCGGGGGCGTACGTGCCGAAGCTCCAGACGTTGCCCTCGAGGTCCCGGGCCATGTAGTCCCGGGAGCCGTAGTCCTGGTCCGTCGGGGGCATCAGGATCTCGACGCCGTGGTCCATGGCGCGCCGGTGGTGCGCGTCGACGTCGTCCACGACGACGTACACCCCCGCCGTGCCCGCGTCCTTCATCGCCGTGTCGAACACGCCCCCGCGGCCCTTGGACCCGACCAGCACCGCGCCGTTGCCCTGCGTCAGCTCGGCGTGCAGCACCGAGCCGTCCTCGCCCTCGAACACCGACAGCTCGGTGAAGCCGAAGGCCTCCGTGAGCTGCCGGATCGCCGCCTTCGCGTCCCTGTACAGCAGCGTGGGATAGATGCTCGGACGCCCACCGCCCGTGCCTGCCATGCCGATCACTCCCTCGTGACTCGGTGCCGGAAACCGCCGTGGAACAGCCGAACCCCGGCCTGCTGCCCAGTCTCGCACCGGCCGCCGGCAACGGCCCCCGGACCGGAGGCGGGAGCCGGCCGACGGGCCGCGCCCGCCTCCCCCGCGCGGCGCGCCGCACGGGGCGCCCGGCGGCGAAAGTCCCAGGTCCCGGCCCGAACGCCTGAACGCAGAAAAAATGGTTGCACGGCCCCGCTAGACTGGCCCCATGGCCATTCTCCTCGCGCATTAGACGGCGGGAACGTCCTCAGCCGCCCATCCCGCCCCCGTATCCGCCCAGGAGTCTGTCCGTGATCTCCGCCTCCGGCATCGAGCTGCGCGCCGGTGCCCGCGTCCTCATCGAGAACGCCACCTTCCGCGTCACCAAGGGCGACCGCATCGGCCTGGTCGGCCGCAACGGCGCCGGCAAGACCACCCTCACCAAGTGCCTGGCCGGCGAGGCCATCCCGGCCGCCGGCACCATCGCCCGCTCCGGGGAGGTCGGCTACCTCCCGCAGGACCCCCGCACCGGCGACCTCGACGTGCTCGCCCGCGACCGCATCCTCTCCGCGCGCGGTCTCGACGTCCTGATCCGCAAGATGCGCGAGAACGAGCAGCGCATCGCCAACGGCAAGGGCGCCACCCGCGAGAAGGCGATGAAGCAGTACGAGCGCCAGGAGACGGAGTTCCTCACCAAGGGCGGGTACGCCGCCGAGGCCGAGGCCGCCACCATCGCCGCCGCGCTGAACCTGCCCGACCGGGTGCTGGGCCAGCCCCTGCACACGCTCTCCGGCGGTCAGCGCCGGCGCGTCGAACTGGCCCGCATCCTGTTCTCCGACGCGGACACGCTGCTGCTCGACGAGCCGACCAACCACCTCGACGCCGACTCGATCGTCTGGCTGCGCGACTACCTCAAGAGCTACCGCGGCGGCTTCATCGTCATCAGCCACGACGTCGACCTGGTCGAGACGGTCGTCAACAAGGTGTTCTACCTGGACGCCAACCGCGCCACCATCGACGTCTACAACATGGGCTGGAAGCTCTACCAGCAGCAGCGCGAGGCCGACGAGAAGCGCCGCAGGCGCGAGCGGGCCAACGCCGAGAAGAAGGCCGCCGCCCTCAACGCCCAGGCCGACAAGATGCGCGCCAAGGCCACCAAGACCGTCGCCGCGCAGAACATGGCCCGCCGCGCCGAGAAGCTCCTGGCCGGCCTGGAGGACGTCCGCCAGCAGGACAAGGTCGCCAAGCTCCGCTTCCCGGAGCCCGCGCCCTGCGGCAAGACCCCGCTGATGGCGGAGGGCCTGTCGAAGTCGTACGGCTCGCTGGAGATCTTCACCGACGTCGACCTGGCCATCGACAAGGGATCGAGGGTCGTGATCCTCGGCCTCAACGGCGCGGGCAAGACCACCCTGCTCCGCCTGCTCGCCGGAGTGGAGCAGCCCGACACCGGCATGGTCGTGCCCGGCCACGGCCTCAAGCTGGGCTACTACGCCCAGGAGCACGAGACCCTCGACCCCGACCGCACGGTGCTGGAGAACATGCGCTCCGCCGCGCCCGACATGGACCTGGTCGAGGTCCGCAAGGTGCTCGGCTCGTTCCTGTTCTCCGGCGACGACGTCGACAAGCCCGCCGGTGTCCTGTCCGGGGGCGAGAAGACCCGCCTGGCCCTGGCGACCCTGGTGGTCAGCTCCGCCAACGTGCTGCTGCTCGACGAGCCGACCAACAACCTCGACCCGGCCAGCCGCGAGGAGATCCTCGGCGCGCTGCGCACCTACAAGGGCGCGGTCGTCCTCGTCACCCACGACGAGGGCGCCGTCGAGGCGCTCCAGCCGGAGCGGATCATCCTGCTGCCGGACGGCGTCGAGGACCTGTGGGGCGCCGACTACGCGGACCTCGTCGCCCTCGCGTGACCGCGCGGGCGGTCTCCGGCGCGGCCGGCTCCGCCGGAGCGGAGGCGTGATCCACCGCGTATGGATCATTCGGCCCAGCCGTGATCCATCATCTGTGTGAGATCTCCTCGTACCGCGGTGTGTCCTACACCGATTTCACGGCCGAGCCCCTCGTCGACCGGGGCTCGGCCGTCGCGCGTCCCTGACCTGGACCTTTGCGGAACCACTCGTCCGGCCGCACGAACGCCCTCACGTGGAATCGAGTAATCCGCTTGTGGGGACGCGCTCCCGTCGTCACAACCTTGTCTCACGGACCTTGCCGAATGGGTGGCCATGAAGCCCCGGAGGGGTGATCATGAGGGGACCAGAGCGCACTTCCCATGAGGAGGCACGGGTGGCCGAGACTCTGAAGAAGGGCAGCCGGGTGACCGGCGCCGCGCGCGACAAGCTCGCGGCAGACCTGAAGAAGAAGTACGACGCCGGTGCGAGCATCCGGGCGTTGGCCGAGGAGACCGGCCGCTCGTATGGCTTCGTGCACCGCATGCTCAGTGAGTCGGGCGTCACGCTCCGAGGGCGTGGCGGGGCGACACGGGGCAAGAAGGCCACGACGGCCTGACCCCGGGCGGCCCCTCGGCTTCGATGGTGGCCACCCGGTCGGCCGACCGACCGGCTGGGTGGTTACTGTGCAGTCACTTAACTGTGCCGTCGTACGGCGTCGTTCCGCCGTACGGCACGGAACGCCGTTCCGTCACACGGCACGGAAGACGACCGCACCCATCGGAGGCGCCCCATGGCTTCGCCCGCCCAGGACCTCGGTCCGGTTCTCGACAAGGACGGCGTACGGCTCACCGTCGACGACGCGATCGCCACGGTGACGCTGACCAACCCGGCCAAGCGCAACGCGCAGAGCCCCGCTCTGTGGCGGGCGCTGACCGAGGCCGGCCGGCTGCTGCCGGGCTCCGTCCGGGTCGTCGTGCTGCGCGCCGAGGGCAAGTCCTTCTCGGCCGGGCTCGACCGGCAGGCGTTCACGCCCGAGGGCTTCGACGGCGAGCCGTCGTTCATCGACCTCGCACGGGGCGGTGACGCCGAGCTCGACGCGACCATCGCCGAGTACCAGGAGGCGTTCACCTGGTGGCGGCGCAGCGACATCGTCTCCGTCGCCGCTGTCCAGGGACATGCCATCGGGGCGGGCTTCCAGCTCGCCCTCGCCTGTGACCTGCGCGTCGTCGCCGACGACGTGCAGGTCGCCATGCGCGAGACCAGCCTCGGACTGGTGCCCGACCTGACGGGCACGCATCCGCTGGTGGGGCTGGTCGGCTACGCCCGCGCGCTGGAGATCTGCGTGACCGGGCGGTTCGTCACGGCCGAGGAGGCCGTGAACACCGGGCTGGCCAACCTCGCCGTGCCCGGCGACCAGCTCGACGGCGCGGTGGGCGACCTGGCGTCGGCGATCCTGGCCGCGCCCCGGGACGCGGTCATCGAGACCAAGGCGCTGCTGCGCGGTGCGCAGGACCGGACCTACGAGGACCAGCGAGTGGCCGAACGCGCCGCCCAGGCCCGCCGGCTGCGCGACCTCGCCGGCCTCGGGGAATGAGCGCGGCCCGTCCACCGGGGAGTTGCCGGTGGACGGGCGCAGGGGGCGCTCAGCCCACCGCCGTCACCAGCACCGCCACCGTCGGGTGGTCCGGTAGCGCCCGCGCCACCGCCGCGCGGACCTCGCGGGCCACGTCCAGGGCCCGGTGGTCCGCGCTCACCGCGAGTTCCACCCGGACGTGACGGCCGGGCAGGGCGGCCTCCTGCCGCCGCTCCTCGATGTGCACCGCCCTGGCGGTGCCGCCGAGCGCGCCCGTCAGGCGGCTCACACCCGGCACCGCCAGGGCGGCGGCGGCCACGCGGCTCTCGTCGGAGCCGGGGGAGCCGCCGGCCGCCGGGTCCGCCGGGTCCGCCGGGTCCGCCGGGCCGATCCGGTCCTGCGGGTCCCGCGAGGCCCCCGGCGGCCGTGCGGCGGCGGGCTCGGCGCCCTCGGCGTCCTCGGCCCGCCCGCCCTCCCCGCCATCCCCGTGGCCGCCGTCGTTCCCTCGGCCACCGCCGTGCCCGTCCTGCCCGTCCTGCCCGTTCCCGTCGTCCTCGTCCAGGAGGGCCGCGACGCGCAGGTCCACCTCCGTCACCGCCAGCCCGATCCGCTCCGCCGCGGCGGCCGTCAGGGCCGTCCGCAGCAGCGCGGCCGTCGTCGGCAGGGGCTGCGACGCCGTGGCCGCGAACTCCGCCGACAGGCGCAGGGGCCCGGGCGGCAGACCGCTCGGCGGGGCGGGCACGGCCGGGTCGTACGTGCCCTCTGGGTCGGCCAGCGCGATGCGGAGCGTGTCCAGGCGTACGCCCGGCACCTCCCCGGCCGCGCGCCGCAGCACCGTCCCGGCCGCCCGCTCGGCGATCCACGCGCCGTCGCGCGGGCCGCCCAGGGGCAGGAGTCTGCCGAGGGCCAGCTGTTGTCTGACTGCCTGTGTCCACCGGTCCGCCGTCATACCTCCAGCCTGCCGTATCCCCGGCGCGCATCCACGCAACCGTGCTTACGGTGGTCACAGGACGACGACCGAAAGGGACCTACGGTGATGACCGAGATGCCGGAGCAGGACCGCGGCGCGCAGGCCAGGGCCCTCCGCGAGGGCCGGGCGACCGGGCGCGGCGAGGGGGACCCGGGCGCCCGGGGGCGGACCACCATCGCGGACGGCGTCGTGGAGAAGATCGCCGCACTGGCCGCACGCGACGTGGACGGCGTGCACGCCATGGGCAGCGGGCTGTCGCGGACCTTCGGAGCCGTGCGCGACCGGGTGCCCGGCGGGGCCAAGTCGGTGACGCGCGGAGTGAAGGCCGAGGTCGGCGAGGTGCAGGCTGCGCTCGACCTGGAGATCGTCGTCGAGTACGGCGTGCCGATCGCCGACGTGGCCCGGGAGGTGCGCGAGAACGTGATCGCCGCCGTCGAGCGGATGACCGGCCTCGAAGTCGTCGAGGTCAACATCGCGGTCGGCGACGTGAAGCTGCCGGACGAGGAGGAAGAGGAGCCGGAGCGCCGGATCCAGTGAGGCGCAGGTGGCCGGCCGGGGCCGCCGCGGGGTCGTGGAACCGTGGGACCGAGGAGCTGAGGAGCGCACCATGAGCATGGCCGTGGCCGGCATGATCGCCGGCATGGCGCTGGGCTTCGCCGGACACTTCGGCGGATTCGGGGCCTTTTTGCTGGTGGCGGCGCTGGGCGCCGTCGGCTTCGTCGTCGGCCGGTTCCTGGAGGGGGACGTGGACCTCGGCGACTTCCTCCGGTCCCGTGACGGACAGCGGCGGTGACGCCTGTGAGCACGCGGAACGGTGAGTCCCGCAGGACCCCCGCCGTCGTCCCGCCGGGCGAGCGCGGCGCCACCCGGATCGCCGACCGGGTGATGGCGAAGATCGCCTCGCAGGCGGCGCGCGAGGCCGTCGGCGCGCTGCCGCCGGACGCCGCGCCCCCGCACGCCACCGTCGCCGTGCACCAGGACGCCGCCCGGGTCCACGTCCACCTCGAACTCGGCTATCCCGGCGACATCGGCGGCCGGTGCCGGCGGGTGCGCCGTCAGGTCGTCGAGCGGGTGGGCGCGTTGGCGGGCAGGGAGGTGCCGGAGGTCGTCGTCCGGGTCGAGCGGCTGCACCTGACGGCGGCGCAGGGCGCGACCCGGGGAAGGACGCGATGAGCGAACTCCGGGGCACCGGGCCGTCCGAGGGCACCACACAGCGGCTGCCGGTCGTCGGGGAGGGGAGCGGCCCGCAGGCGGACCGGCCGGGACCGGCGCCGCCCGCGGACGACGGGCCCCCGCCCGAGCCCGGCGGCGGGGCCGGCCGCGACGGGCGCTTCTGGTCGGCGCGGCGCGTTCCCGCGGGCCTGGTCGCGCTGCTGCTGCTGATCGTCGCCAGCGCCTTCCTGTACGACATCGCCGCCGTGCGCGCCGGCCGGCCCGCGATGCGCTGGCGCCGGGAGCTGACCCGGCAACTGGCCGAGCGGCCCCTGGACGACGTCTGGGTGCTGGCCGGCGCGGGCACCGCCGCCGCCCTCGGCCTCTGGCTGCTGGTCCTGGCCGCCACACCCGGCCTGCGGAACGTCCTGCCCATGCGGTGCGCGCACGCCGACGTGCGCGCCGGACTCCACCGGGACGCCGCCGCGGCGGTGCTGCGGGACCGGGCGGTGGAGGTGCCCGGGGTGCGGTCGGCGCGGGTGCGCGTGCGCCGCCGCACGGCGGACGTGCGCGCGGTCTCGCACTTCCGCGACCCGGACGACGTACGGGCCGACCTGGACGCCGTGCTCACCGACGCGGCCCACGGGCTGGGCCTGGCCCGCACGCCCGCGCTGTCGGTGCGCGTCCGCCGGCCGGGCGGGAAGGGGTGAGGACGGTGCCCGGGGTCGTCAACCGCGTACTGCTCGGGCTCGCGGGCCTGGTCCTGCTCGTCCTCGGCGGCTGCGTGCTGGCCGCCGGGCTCGGGGCCCCGGCGCCCTCCCGGTGGATCCGTCGCGGGCGGGACGACGTGCTGCTCGGCGACGCCGAGCGGACCCGCTGGCAGGAGGCCGGCTGATGGTGGCCGGCCGTCCTGGCCGCGTTCGCCGTCCTCCTCCTGCTCGCCCTGTGGTGGCTGGTCGCGGTGGTGCGCCGCCGGCGGCTCGCCGAGGTGCTCGTCGACACCGGCGACGGCGAGGGGGCGCTGCTGAGCGGAGGAGCCCTGGAGGACGTCCTCGCCCGGGAGGCGGACCTGCTGGACGGTGTCGAGCGGGCCCGCGTCCACCTCGCCGGGCGCCGCACCGCCCCCCGGGCCCGCGTACGGCTGGCGCTGGAACCGCGCGTGGACCCCGGGACGGCGCTGCACGGCCTCACCGGCCGGGTGCTGGCGCACGCCCGGGACTCGGCCGGGCTGGCGTCGCTGCCGGCGGAGGTACGGCTGCGGGGTGTCCGGCACCGCGCGCGGAGGGTGAGCTGACCGTCCCGCGGGGCGCGGGAACCCCGGCCCGGCGGGCGGCGCTCCTCAGAACCCGTGCCGCGCCCCGCCGTCCACCGGCAGCATGACCCCGGTCAGATACGAGGCCGCCGGGGACAGCACGAACGCGGCGACGCGCCCGAACTCCTCCGGCGTCCCGTACCGCCGCAGCGGGATGCGCGACTCGGCCGCCGCCCGGGTCGCCTCCGGGTCGGCGGACAACGCGTCCAGTTCGCGCACGCGGTCGGTGTCGACACGTCCCGGAAGCAGCCCGACGACCCGGATGCCGCGCGGCCCCAGCTCGTCGGAGAGGGACTTGGCGAACCCGGCGAGCCCGGGCCGCAGCCCGTTGGAGATCGTCAGCCCCGGGATCGGCTCGTACACCGACCCGGACAGCACGAAGCCGATCACACCCCCCGCCTCCAGCTCGGCGGACGCGGCACGGGCCAGCCGCACCGCACCCAGGAACACCGACTCGAACGCCGTCTGCCACTGCTCGTCGGTGTTGTCGGCGACGAACCCGGGCGGCGGCCCGCCGACGCTGACGAGCACGCCGTCGAAGCGGCCGAACCGCTCCCGGGCGGCCGCGATCAGCCGCGCCGGAGCCTCGGGATCGGCGTTGTCCGAGGCCACGCCGAGCGCGTCGGGGCCCAGCGCGGCCGCCGCCTCGGCGACGCCCGTCTCGTCCCGCCCCGTGACGACCACCTTCGCGCCGTCGGCGACGAGCTCGCGCGCGGCGGCGTTGCCCAGTCCGCGGGTGGCCCCCGTGACGACGTACACCCGGTCCTTCAGTCCAAGATCCATGGCCCCTATCCTGCCCCGTCCTCCCCGAACAGGGCGAGGGCGGTGTTCACCAGGCCGATGTGGCTGAACGCCTGCGGGAAGTTGCCGAGCTGGCGGCCGGAGACGGGGTCGTACTCCTCCGACAGCAGTCCCACGTCGTTGGTGAGCCCGACGAGCCGTTCGAACAGCTCCCGGGCCTCCTCGGTGCGGCCGGTCATGTGCAGGGCGTCCGCGAGCCAGAAGCTGCACACCAGGAAGGTGCCCTCGCTGCCCGGCAGGCCGTCGACGGCCGTCTCGTCGACGCTGTAGCGCAGCAGGAACCCGTCCCGCTCCAGCTCCTTGCGGACCGCGTCGATGGTGCCGAGCACCCGCGGGTCGTCGGGCGGCAGGAAGCCCACGCGCGGGATGAGCAGCAGCGCGGCGTCCAGCTCGCGCGAGCCGTAGGACTGGGTGAAGGTGTTCCGCTCCGGGTCGTAGCCCTTCTCGCACACCTCGCGGTGCACCTCCTCGCGCAGCGCCCGCCAGGCGTCCAGGTCCCCCGGCAGCTCCGGGTGGCGCTCCAGCATGCGCACGGCCCGGTCCGCGGCCACCCACACCATCACCTTCGAGTGGACGAACTGGCGCCGCCCGCCGCGCACCTCCCACAGCCCCTCGTCCGGCTGCCGCCACACCGACCGCAGGTAGTCCATCAGCGCCATCTGCACCGCCCACACGTCCGGCTGGGCGGACAGCCCCGAACTGCGCGCCAGCGCCAGCGAGTCCATGACCTCGCCGTACACGTCGAGCTGGAGCTGCTTCACGGCGTCGTTGCCGATGCGGACGGGCGCCGACCCGTCGAAGCCGGACAGCCACGGCAGCTCGTACTCGGGCAGCCGCCGCTCGCCCGCCACGCCGTACATGATCTGCAGGTCCGCCGGGTCGCCGGCGACCGCGCGCAGCAGCCAGTTCCGCCAGGCCTCGGCCTCCTGCTGGTACCCGGCGGACAGCAGCGCGCCGAGGGTGAGGGTGGAGTCGCGCAGCCAGCAGTAGCGGTAGTCCCAGTTGCGCACCCCGCCCGGCTCCTCGGGCAGCGAGGTGGTGGGGGCGGCCACGATGCCGCCGGTGGGGGCGTAGGTGAGCGCCTTGAGGGTGATCAGGGAGCGGACGACGGCGTCCCGGTGGGGGCCGTCGTAGCGGCAGTGGGACACCCAGGTGCGCCAGTCCTCGACGCTGTGGCGCAGGGACTCGTACGGGTCGACGAGCGGGGGGCGCGGCTCGTGGGAGGGGTGCCAGGTCAGGACGAACGCGACGGTCTGCCCCGCCCGGACCGTGAACTCGGAGTGGGTGCCGTAGTCCTCGCCCCAGGTGGGCACCTCCGGCTCGCTGCGCAGCCACGTCGAGTCGGGGCCGGCCACGGCCACCCGGTGGCCGTCGGCCCGGCGCACCCACGGCACGACGGAGCCGTAGTCGAAGCGCAGCCGCAGCACGCTGTGGACGGTGACCTCGCCGCGCAGGCCCTCCACGATGCGCACGATGTCGGGAGCGCGGTCGCGCTGCGGCATCAGGTCGGTGACGCGCACCGCCCCCTCGCCGGTCTCCCACTCGGTGTCCAGGACGAGGGTGTCGCGGCGGTAGGCGCGCCGGGTGCACCGGTCCGCTCCCTTGGGAGCGATGCGCCAGAAGCCGTTGTCCTCGTCGCCGAGCAGCCTGGCGAAGCAGGCGGCGGAGTCGAAGCGGGGCAGGCACAGCCAGTCGATGGAGCCGTCCGCGCCGACCAGGGCCGCGGTCTGTTCGTCGCCGATGAGTGCGTAGTCCTCGATGCGGGGGTGCACGGAGTGCGGGTGCCCGGCAAGCCGGGGCGCCAATCAGGGGCGGGCCCGGTGAGTGGCCGCCGCGTCACACCGCGGCCGGTTCCGCCTCCGCCCCCTGGGCCCTGCGGGCCGCCTCCGCCCGTTCCCGGGCCTCGCGCCGGGCGAGGACCACCCAGCCGACCGGGACGGCCGCGGAGAACAGCCACCACTGGACGGCGTACGCGTAGTTCAGCGCGGCGTCCTCCTTGCCGGGCTCGCCGACCGGCTCCGGGAGGCCGCCGGCCGGTTCGGGCGCCGTCTGCGCGATGTAGCCGCCGAGCACCCGGACGCCGAGGCGCCGCGCCTCCCGCTCACTGTTGATCAGCATGACCTGACGGTCCGGCAGTCCCTCGAGGTCCTTGATGCCGCTCGACGCGGTGGTCTCGTCGGGCATCAGCCGGCCCGTGACGGTGATCTCGCCGCGGGGCGGTGCCGGCACCTCGGGGAACGCGCTCTGGCTCGTGCGGTCCGCGGGGACCCAGCCCCGGTTGACCAGCAGGACCTTGCCGTCGGTGAGGACGAACGGGGTCAGCACGTGGTAGCCGACCTCGTCGTCGGAGTTGGTGCGGCGGCGGACGACGACCTCGTCGCCGGTGTCGAAGCGCCCCTTCGCGGTCACGGTGCGGTACCGCTCGTCGCTGGTGACGGTGTGCCCGGGCGAGGTCAGCCGCTGCACGGGGACGGGCTCGGCGGCCAGCGCGTCGGAGACCAGCTCGTTGCGTTCGGTGCGCAGCTCGTAGCGGTGCATCTGCCAGATGCCCAGCCTGATCATCGTGGGGATGAGGAGGAGGGCGACCAGTGTGATGATCACCCACTGCCGGGACAACAGGAAGCGGTACACCCCACGACCGTACAACTCGGTCGCGGGGTGCATTCATGCGGGTGCCGGGTGCCGGGTGCCGGGTGCCGGGTGCCGGGTGCCGGAGGCGGGGCCGGGCTCACACGCTGTCGACGATGCCCACCTTCCCCTCCGCGCGGGCGCAGTGCGCGCCGCAGTACCAGTGGCCGTCGGCCTCGACGCCCTGGCCGATGATCTGCACCCGGCAGTGCTCGCAGACGGGTGCCATGCGGTGGATCGCGCAGGCGAAGCAGTCGAAGACGTGCACCGCGCCCTGCGCGTGCACCTCGAAGGTCATGCCGTACTGGTTGCCACATACTTCACAGGTCGCCATGGGCCACACAGTGAGCCGTCGGCGCCGTGCGGGCGAGCGGGCGCGGGGCGAGTCGCCCGGCAATCACCCGTCCGTACGGTCACCGCTGCGAGGCCGGTTCCACGTCGGCGAGGAGCTGCCCGAACGCCGCCTCGTCCACGATCGGCGTCCCGTACTGCCGGGCCTTGACCACCTTGGACGTGCCCGAGTCCGGGTCGTTGGTGACCAGGAGGCTGGTCAGCCGGGACAGGCTGGTGGCGACGTGCAGCCCGGCCTCGGTGGCGCGGTCCTCCAGCAGTTCGCGCTCGACGGAGGTGTCACCGGAGAAGGCAACCCGCATGCCCTGCTTGAGGCGCTTGCCCACTTCGTACCGGCCCGGGTTGGGGTAGGGGCACGCGGGCCTCTTGCGGGCGGGGCGCCAGCCGGTCGTCCGGTGGCCGCCGTAGCCCGCCTGCGAGCCGACCCGGGGCGCCGGCCGGTCGTTCCACTCGGTCAGCGGCCGGCACTCGTGCAGCGGCAGCCGGACGCCGGCCGCCGCCGCGGTGTGCAGACTGGGCCGGAACGCCTCCGCGAGCACCCGCGCGTCGTCCAGCGCGTGGTGCGCCCGCCGCTGGACGACGCCGAAGTGCGCCGCGAGCGTCTCCAGTTTGTGGTTGGGCAGCGGCAGGCCCAGCTCCTTGGAGAGCGCGATGGTGCACAGCCGCTGCCGCACCGGTGCCTCGCGCTCCGCGCGCGCGTACTCGCGGGCGATCATCTGCCAGTCGAAGACGGCGTTGTGCGCGACCAGCACCCGGCCGGCCAGCCGGGCGGCGAACTCCTCGGCGATGTCGGTGAAGAGGGGAGCCCCCTGGAGCATCTCGCTCGTCAGCCCGTGGATCCACACCGGTCCCGGATCCCGCTGCGGGTTGACCGTCGTGTACCAGTGGTCCTCGACCTCGCCGCGCGCGTCCAGCCGGTAGACGGCCGCGGAGATGATCCGGTCGTGCCGGGCCAGCCCCGTGGTCTCCACGTCGACGACCGCGTATCCCTTCGGATACGCGGCCGGCCACGACGTGGGGGAGGACGCTAGGGTCGTGAGGTCTTCGAGCATGGTCCCTGAGGATACGGGCCGGGACTGACAGAGCCGTCCGTCAGGTGCCGCGCGGCGCCCGGTCGAAGCGGATCGCCGGGAACGGCCCCGGCCGCCCGGCACCTTCCCGCCGCCCGCCGCCTTCGCGCCGTTCGCCGTCGCCTTCCCGCCGTTCGCCGTCGCCGGGGCGGTGAGCCGCCGCCTCGCCGCCCGCCCCCGCGGCGCCCTGCGCGTGGGACGCGGCCGGCTGCGCCTCGCCGCCCGCGGCTTCGGCGTCCCGCGCCCGGGACGCCACCGGTCGCGCGCCGCCTCCCCGGAGCGCCGGGTCACCACCGGATCGGCACCGGCAGCGCCGTGAGCAGCCCCGACACCGCGACCACCAGCCCCAGCACGACGACCTCGGCGCGGGCGGGGGAGCAGGCGGTCAGCGGGTCGGCCGCCCGGCGCAGCCGCAGCCGCGCCCACAGGGCGAGGCCGGCGACGGCGGCCATGAGGACCAGCTTGGCGAGCAGGACGCGCCCGTACGCCGTCGTGGTCAGCTGCTCCAGGACCGTCTCCGGGGGCATCCGGCGCAGCGAACTCCCCACGCCCGTCGCGGTCAGGGCGGCGAGCAGCACGGTCGCCGCACGCGCGTAGCGGCCCAGCAGGGCCGCGCCCGCCGCGGCGCCGCGCCACAGCCGCAGGGTGCGCAGCGCGTGCAGCAGACCGCCCGCCCACAGCGCCGCGCAGGCCAGGTGCACGAGCGTCAGGCCGGAGCCGAGCAGCGGGCCGTGCTCGGTGGCGGGGTGCGCGCGCAGGGCCTCCGCGACCACCACCGCGGCCAGCGGCCAGACCTGCGCGGCCGGACGGCGGGAGACGGCGCACAGGCCCGCCGCCAGGAACGCGTTCACCTCCAGCAGGGCGAGCCTGCCGTCCCGGGACGCGTACAGGCCGCCGACGTCGATCTGCGCCGGGTCGTGCGGCACCAGGTTGCCGGCGGCCACGACCGAGGCGAGCCCGAGGGCCGCGACGAAACCGGCGGCGGCCGCCGCCGGGGACCAGCTGCGCGGCGCGGCCGCGGGCGCGCCGGGCACCGAACGGGCCAGCCGGCCGACGAACAGCTCGCCGGCCGGCACGCACAGCGCGGCGAACAGCACCGTGCGCAGCAGGGCCGTGCCGCCCGCACCGGGCGCGGCGGCCTCCCCGGTGCCGCGCAGGGCGGGGGACGGCCCGAACAGCGGGATCAGCGCGCCCAGCGCCACCAGCACCAGGACGGCGGCCGCCCGGCCGGCCGCCCGGCGGCGCTCGGGTCCCCGCTCGCCGGCCGTCCCGGGAGTCGATCTCGTCAAGGTCACCCCGGAATCCTCACCAGCCGCCCCGGAACCGGGCAAGTCGCGGAAAAGAACGGCAGTGCGGCATTCCGCCCGCCGGTACGTCCCCCGGGCCCGCAGGACTCAGGCCGGCCGCGCGCGTCCGTGCCCGGGCGGTTCCTCGTCCCAGCGCGCCGCGTCCGCCCCCCAGGGCCCCGGCGGCCGGGCCCAGTCGGCCGGCCCGCCGTCGAAGGACACCGGCGGCAGGGCGTACCGCAGCGGCCCCAGTCGGCTGCCGGTCCCGGCGAGCCAGGCGTCCGGCCCCTCGTACACCGCCTTCGCCGGTTCCCCGGGCCGGCCCCCGTGCGTCAGCCAGGCCGCCGTCCGCGCCAGCGACAGCCGCACCAGCCGGCCGCCGCCCTCGTACGACTGCTCGGTCAGCGCCCGCAGCACCGCCGCCGCCAGCAGGTAGCCCGTGCCGTGGTCGAGCGCCTGCGCGGGCAGCGCGCCGGGCCGTTCCGCGGAACCCTCGGCCGCGGCGATCCCGGTGGCCGCCTGCACGAGGCTGTCGAATCCGCGCCGCCCGCCCCACGGCCCGTACGCGCCCCACGCCGACAGCTGCGCCACGACCACCCCGGGCCTGCGCCCGGCCAGCGCCTGCGGCGACAGCCCGAACCGGTCCAGGGCGCCCGGCCGGTAGCCGGTGACGACCACGTCCGCCGCCGCGAGCAGTTCCTCGAAGGTGTCCCGGCCGGTCGCCAGGTCAAGCCGCGCCGACCGCTTGCCGAAGCCGGTGTCCGCGTGCTGGCCGGGCAGTTCGGGCAGGTGCGGGCCGTCGAGGCGCAGCACGTCCGCGCCGAGCAGGGCGAGGGTGCGGGTGGCGACCGGGCCCGCGACGACCCGGGTCAGGTCCAGCACCCGCACTCCGGCGGCGGGCAGCAGGGGACCGGTCCCGGACAGGGGGCGCACGCGCGCGCGTGCCGAGTCCAGACGCCCGCGCTCGACCAGGGGGCGCGCGGCCACCGCCGCGCCCTGCTCGTGCGCGGCCCACTCCCCGGGTGTGCGCACGGCCACGGCGAGGCCGCCGGCCGCGTGCACGGCGTCCTCCACCTCCAGGGCACCACGCCCGGCGAGCGCGGCCCCCACGCGGGCCACGTCCTCCGGCACGCCCAGCGCGGCCAGCAGCCGCTCCCGGTGGTGCGGGTAGTTCGCGTGCGTCCGCACCCACCCGTCCGCCGTCCGCCAGAACCGCGACAGCGGCGCGAACGCCACCGGCGCCCGCCCGTCGACCAGCAGGTGCCGCTCGCTGGTGAACGCCGTCGCGACGGCCCCGTCGTCCACCCGGACCCGGGGCACCTCGGCGAGCCCGGCCCGCCGCGCCCCGAGTTCGGCCGCGGCCAGCGCGCACGCGCCCACGCAGGCCCGCGCCAACTCCCGCACGGGCAGGCGCGCGTGCAGCGCGCCCTCCCGCGTCACCGCGGTGACCCGCGAGAGAAGGGCGGGATCACCGCCCAGCGCCGACCAGGCGGACGCGATGTCGGTCATGACCGCACTATGCGGCATCGGCCCGCTCGACGTGCGGGGACCGCGGCGTCCGGCGCCCTTCCCGGGAACGGAACGGAACGGGCCGGGCGGGTCTCCCGCCCGGCCCGGACCGCCTTCACCGGGGCGCTACCTGGTCACCGCGTCCAGCGCGTCGACCATGCCCCAGCCGTAGAACCCGTTGCGGTTCCTCGGCCCCTCGCACACCGCGTCGGCCTTGCCGTCGGCGTCGATGTCGTAGGGGTCCGTGCACGGCACGGCGTCGGCCTGCGCGTACAGCAGCGCCTTCACCAGCGCCGGAGTGGCGTACGGGTGCGTCGACTTGATCAGGGCGGCCACGCCCGCGACGTGCGGGCTGGCCATGGACGTGCCCGCCATGTAGCCCCACGTGCCGCCGGGCAGCGTGCCGAGGATCAGCCCGCTGGTGGCCGGCGGGGCCGGGGGCTGGTAGCGGGTCGAGTCGCCGCCCGGCGCGGCTATGTCGACGACGCCCCGGCCGTAGTTGGAGAAGGACGACTTCAGGCCCTTGGCGCCGGTCGCCGCGACCGTGACGACACCCGGCAGCTGGGTGGGGATGTCGTAGCACTCGGACGGGTCGATCACCCGCTCCGACGGGGTGGAGTCGTTCGGGGAGACGGGGTCGGTGATCTGGTCGGCCGCGAGGTCGTAGTTCTCGTTGCCGGCCGCGGCGACGTTGACCGCGCCCTTCTTCTCCGCGTACCGCGAGGCCCGGGTGACGGCCTCCACGAGCGCCTTCTGGTCCGGGTCGTCCTTGCAGTTGAAGTACCAGGGGTCGGTGTAATAGCTGTTGTTGGTCACGTCGACGCCGTGCTCGGCCGCCCACACCAGGCCGCACACCACGGCCTCCGTGTAGAAGAAGCCGTCGGGGTTGGACACCTTGATGCCCGACACCTTCACCCCGGGCGCCACCCCCGTCATGCCGACGCCGTTCCTGGCGGCCGCGATCTCGCCCGCGACGTGCGTGCCGTGCGGGCTCTCTCCCGCGCCCGGCCGCCACGCCCCGTCGGTGGTGTCCGGCTTGCCCGACACGCAGTTGACCGACGCGGTGCGGTCGAAGTTGGGCGCGAGGTCCGGGTGGGTGTCGTCGACACCGGTGTCGATGACGGCGACGGTGACCTTCGGGCTGCCCAGCGACTTCTCGTGCGCCTTGTCCGCCTTGATGGCGGGCAGGTCCCACTGCTGGGGCTCCAGCGGGTCCTGCCCCGCGGGGGCCTCGGCGGCGGCGACCTCGGCGGCGCTGAGCACCTTCGGCGTGCCCACGTCGGTGGTCGACTGGGCGGGCAGCGGCGCGGTGCGCGTGGCGCCGGCCGAGTGGACCCCGGGCACCTCCCGGACGGTCCGGGCGAAGTCGGGGTTCGAGGAGTGGACGACGACGACGCCGATCCGGTCGTACGACGTCACGATCGTGCCGCCGGCCTCGCCGATGGCCTTCGTCACGTGGGCGGAAGGCGCGTGCCCGGGGCGGACGTTGACGACGTAGCTGAACGAGGCCGCGTCCGCGGTGACGGACGGGGCGCCGGCGGCGGAGGCCGTGGTGTTCGGGAGGAACGCGAGGGCCGTCGCCATGGCCATCCCGGCCGGGACGGCCATCGCGCGGCGGTAGCGCGGGTGAGGCGCTGTCATGGTGTCTCCAGTTCGTTCGCGGTACGAGCGGGCCGTGCGGGAGTTCTCAGGAGTGCGGGCTCACTTGACCGCGCGCAGCGCGTTGACGATGCCGAACCCGTAGAAGCCGTTGACGCGCCGGCCGCCCTCGCACACCGCGTCCTGCGTGCCGTCACCGTTCTGGTCGTACGATTCGGGGCAGCCGGGGTTGTCGGCCTGGGCCTTCAGCAGCGCCTGCAGCTGGGCCGGGGTCGCCCACGGGTGCTTCGACTTCAGCAGCGCGGCGACGCCGGCGGCGTGCGGCGAGGCCATCGAGGTGCCCTGCAGGAAGCCGTACTCGCCGTTGGGCATGGTGGACAGGATGCGGCCGTTCTTCGACGGGGTGTCGGGGATCTGGTAGAGGCGGTCGCCGCCCGGCGCCGCGACGTCGACGACGCGGTGACCGTAGCTGGAGTAGTACGACTTGAGGTCGTCGACGCCCGTCGCGCTGACCGTGACGACACCCGGCAGCTGGGTCGGCACGTCGAAGCACTCGTGCGGGTCGATGGTGCGCGTCACCGGCGTGGAGTCGTCGGGGCTGGAGTCGTCGACGATCGCGTCCGCGTCCAGGTCGTGGCTGGAGTTGCCCGCGGACGCCAGGTGCAGGGTGCCCTTCTTCTGGGCGTACAGCTGGGCCCGGTTGACCGCGTCGACGATGGCCCGCTGGTCCGGGTCGTCCATGCAGTTGTACAGCCACGGGTCGACGTAGTAGCTGTTGTTCGTGATCTCGACCCCGTGGTCGGCGGCGAACACGAAGGCGCACACGACGCTCTCCGGGTAGAACAGGCCGTTGCCGGGGTCGCTCACCTTGATGCCGGAGACCTTCACGCCGGGCGCGACACCGGCGACGCCGATGCCGTTGCGGGCCGCGGCTATCTCACCGGCCACGTGCGTGCCGTGGTAGTCCTCGGCGGTGTACGGGCGCCAGGCGCCCTCGCTGGTGTCCGCCTTGCCTCCGACGCAGTTCGCCGACTGGGAGGCGGAGAAGTTCGGGGCGAGGTCCGGGTGGGTGTCGTCGACGCCGGTGTCGATCACGGCCACCGTGACCTTCCTGCTGCCCGGGTTGATCCGCGCGGCCTCGTCGGCGCCGATCGCGCGCAGGTCCCACTGGTCGGCTTCGAGGGGCTCACTGCCCTGGGTCCGCTCCGAGACGGCCTCGGTCCTCGCCGCCTGAGCGTCCGTCAGGTACTCCGCCGCGCCCTGGTCCGTGGTCCCCGCGGCGGCCAGCGGCGCGGTCCGCGTCGCCCCCGCCGACCGCACCCCGCGCACCGTGCGCATGGTCTTGGCGAAGCCGGGGTCCGAGGAGTGGGCGACGATCACGCCGATCCTGCCGTACGTGACGACGACCGTGCCGCCGGCGGCCGTCACCGCCTTCTCCACCGCCGCGACCGTGCGGGCGTTCACCTCGGTGTTCACGACGTACGCCAGCTTCGGCGCGTCCGCCGCCCGCGCGGGTGCCTGCGCGTGCGGGGCGGCCGACGCCACCGCCGGCAGGAAGCCGAGCGAGGCGGTCAGCGACAGTACGAGGGGGACGGCGAGCGCGAGGCGGCGTCTGGAGGGCAGGTGGACCATGGGGTCTCCACATCATCCGGAAACGGAACCGGCCCGAGACACGGCTGGTGCTCGGGCAGGTACATGACGGGTGGTGCAGGGGCGAAGCTATCTCCCGGAGCCGCCGGCCATCAATGACCCACCGCGGGTGACTTCGGAAAGACCCCCGATGGAGTTGAACCGGTCCACGCGTGGCGCCGTGACGTTGGGCAAGGAGCCCGAGCACGATCGAGCCCTGCCGGATCACGTGCGGAACGCCTACCATCGGCCCGCGACTCACGTGATCCACGTCACCATGAGGTCCAAGCCGTTATGTCCGTCGTCCGAGGAGACTCCGTGGCCACCGACGCACCGCCCCCCGCGAAAGAGCGGCACACCCTGCCTTCACCCGAGGAGTTCACCGAGGTGCAGCAGAGCGCGGAGTTCGGTGAACTGCGCCGCTCCCACCGCTCCTTCGCCTTCCCGCTGACCATCGCCTTCATCGCCTGGTACCTGCTGTACGTCCTGCTCTCCAACTACGCGGGCGGCTTCATGGGCACCAAGCTGTTCGGCAACATCAACGTCGCCCTCGTCCTCGGTGTCGCCCAGTTCGCCACCACCTTCCTCATCGCCTGGTGGTACTCGCGGCACGCCGCCGCGAAGCTCGACCCCAAGGCCGAGGCGATCAAGGCCCGGATGGAGGGCGGCGCATGAACCTCGCCACGACCCTCGCGGCCAACGAGGCCAGCGAGCACCGGCCGCTGATCATCTCCCTGTTCGCGGCCTTCGTGATCGCCACCCTCTTCATCACCGTCTGGGCGGGCCGCCAGACCAAGGACGCCGCCGACTTCTACGCCGGCGGACGCCAGTTCAGCGCCTTCCAGAACGGCCTCGCGGTCTCCGGCGACTACATGTCGGCCGCCTCGTTCCTCGGCATCGCGGGCGCCATCGCCCTGTTCGGCTACGACGGTTTCCTGTACTCCATCGGCTTCCTGGTCGCCTGGCTGGTCGCGCTGCTCCTGGTCGCCGAACCGCTGCGCAACTCCGGCCGCTACACCATGGGCGACGTCCTGGCGTACCGCATGCGCCAGCGCCCGGTGCGCACCGCCGCCGGCACCTCCACCATCGTCGTGTCGATCTTCTACCTGCTGGCCCAGATGGCGGGCGCCGGCGTCCTGGTCTCGCTGCTGCTCGGCATCACCTCCGACGCCGGCAAGATCCTCATCGTCGCCCTCGTCGGCGTCCTGATGATCGTGTACGTCTCCATCGGCGGCATGAAGGGCACCACCTGGGTCCAGATGGTCAAGGCCGTGCTCCTCATCGGCGGCACGATCCTGATCACCTTCCTGGTGCTGCTGAAGTTCGACTTCAACATCTCCGACCTGCTCGGCAAGGCCGCCGAGAACAGCGGCAAGGGCGCCGCCTTCCTGGAGCCCGGCCTGCAGTACGGCGCCACCGGCACCTCCAAGCTGGACTTCATCTCGCTCGGCATCGCCCTGGTCCTCGGCACCGCCGGCCTGCCGCACATCCTGATCCGCTTCTACACCGTTCCCAACGCCAAGGCCGCCCGGAAGTCCGTGAACTGGGCCATCGGCATCATCGGCGCCTTCTACCTGATGACCATCGCGCTCGGCTTCGGCGCCGCCGCGCTCATCTCCCAGGACGAGATCATCGCGTCCAACCCGTCCGGCAACACGGCGGCCCCGCTGCTCGCCCTGCACCTGGGCGGCGTCGACTCGACCTGGGGCGCGATCCTGCTCGCCACCATCTCCGCGGTGGCCTTCGCGACGATCCTCGCCGTCGTCGCCGGCCTCACCCTCGCCTCGTCCTCGTCCTTCGCGCACGACATCTACGCCAACGTCATCAAGAAGGGCCAGGCCACCGAGAAGCAGGAGGTCCGGGCGGCCCGCCTGGCCACCATCGGCATCGGCGCCGTCTCCATCCTGCTGGGCGCCCTCGCCCGCGACCTGAACGTGGCCGGCCTGGTCGCGCTCGCCTTCGCGGTCGCGGCCTCCGCCAACCTGCCCACGCTCCTGTACAGCCTGTTCTGGAAGCGGTTCACCACCCAGGGCGCGCTGTGGTCGATCTACGGCGGCCTGATCGTGGCCGTCGGGCTGGTGCTGTTCTCGCCCGTCGTCTCCGGTGACCCCAAGGCGATGTTCCCCGACGTCGACTTCGCCTGGTTCCCGCTGAAGAACCCGGGCATCATCTCCATCCCGTTCGGCTTCCTGATGGGCTGGCTCGGCACGGTCCTGTCCAAGGAGGAGCCCGACGCCGAGAAGTACGCGGAGCTGGAGGTCCGGTCCCTGACCGGCACCGGCGCCCACTGAGCGGCCCCCGCGCACGGCCCCGTCGTGGCTCCCCACGGCGGGGCCGCGTCCTGCGCCGTGGGATCGGGCCTGTCCCGTTGCCGGTGGGGTCACGTACGCTCGCAGATGTCGGAAGAGCGTGCCGCGCGCACGATCCGCGTCGAGGGAGGGGGCCCACGTGCTCATCGACACCTACGGCCGAGTGGCCACCGACCTGAGGGTCTCGCTGACCGACCGGTGCAACCTGCGCTGCACCTACTGCATGCCCGAGGAGGGCCTGCAGTGGCTGGCCAAGCCGGACCTGCTCACCGACGACGAGATCGTCCGCCTGATCGGCATCGCGGTGACCTCCCTCGGCATAGAGGAGGTCCGCTTCACCGGCGGCGAGCCCCTGCTGCGCCCCGGCCTGGCCGGCATCGTCGAGCGCGTCGCCGCCCTGAGGCCCCGCCCCCGGACCTCCCTCACCACCAACGGCATCGGCCTCAAGCGCACGGCCGCCGCGCTGAAGGCGGCGGGCCTGGACCGGGTCAACGTCTCCCTCGACACGCTCCGCCCGGACGTCTTCAAGGCCCTCACCCGCCGGGACCGGCACAAGGACGTCATCGAGGGCCTGCACGCCGCCCGCGAGGCCGGCCTGACCCCCGTCAAGGTCAACTCGGTCCTGATGCCGGGCCTCAACGAGGACGAGGCCCCGGACCTGCTCGCCTGGGCGGTCGAGCACGACTACGAGCTGCGCTTCATCGAGCAGATGCCCCTGGACGCCCAGCACGGCTGGAAGCGCGACGGCATGATCACCGCCGGCGACATCCTCGCGTCCCTGCGCACCCGCTTCGAGCTGACCCCCGAGGGCGAGGAGGCGCGCGGCTCGGCACCGGCCGAGCGCTGGCTGGTCGACGGCGGACCGCACCGCGTCGGCGTCATCGCCTCCGTCACCCGCCCGTTCTGCTCCGCCTGCGACCGCACCCGCCTCACGGCCGACGGACAGGTACGCACCTGCCTGTTCGCCACCGAGGAGACCGACCTGCGCGCCGCCCTGCGCTCCGGCGCCCCCGACGAGGAGGTCGCCCGCATCTGGCGGCTGGCCATGTGGGGCAAGAAGGCGGGCGCGGGCCTGGACGACCCCTCCTTCGTCCAGCCCGACCGCCCCATGTCGGCGATCGGCGGCTAGGGCCCGGCGGCGACGCCGCCGAGGGGCGCGGACGGCCGCGCGGCTCACGGCTCCCGCGCTTCCCACTCCTTCAGGGGGACCACGTCCTTCAGGAACCCCCGCACACCGAGGAACTGCGACAGATGCTCGCGGTGCTCCTCGCACGCGAGCCACGTCTTGCGCCGCTCCGGCGTGTGGATCGTCGGGTTGTTCCACGCGAGCACCCACACGGCGTCGGCGCGGCAGCCCTTGGCGGAGCAGATCGGGGTCTCGTCACTCACTGGTTCGTCTCACAGGTCCACGAACAAGGCGACGCCGAGCAGCCACGGGGGGAGCTGCCCGGCGTCGGTCCGTCGCTCCGACGGGGGATGCGGAGCGCGTACGAAGTATGTCACGGGTGACCCTTTGCCCGGCACCGGAACAACATGATTGATCTGAGCTTTTCCTGAGCTTGGCGGGGAAGTGCCTTCCGCTTGCGGGGCCGCCCCCGGGGTCACGACCGTTCCCGGGGCTCCGTTCGTGTGCCCGGCGCCGGTTCCGCCACGACATCTTCCGCGACGGGCTGCGCGGCACCGTCATTCGTCCGCGGCGGCGCGAGCACCGGCCGCGCCGGGGGCGTCACGAACGTCGACGGCATCGACGGCGCGTTTTCGCGCCCGGCGTTGGCGACCACCACCGCGATGTACGGCAGGACCGCCCCGAGCACCAGGGCCACGACGGCGACGTGCCGCTCGACGTTCCAGAGCGTCGCCGCGAGGATCACCGAGAGCGTACGGACCGTCATCGAGATCACGTACCGGCGCTGCCGTCCGCGTACGTCCTCCTGGAGGCCCGTCCGGGCGCCCGTGATCCGGAACACCTGGACGTTGCCGCCGCCGCGTTGCTTCCGCATCACATTCCACCATCCGCCCGTATCGGACTCTCCCCGCCCCGTACCAGGTCCGCGACCGGTCGGGGAAATCTCGGGGTCCGGACAGCTCCACGGTACGCCGCCCCCGTACCGTCCACGAGACCGGGCCCCCGCTGTCCGGGGGGACGCCCGCGCGGGCGGAAGCGGGCCGGGTACCGCGGACGGCCCGCACGACGTGCGCCGCCCGGGGCCCCGGCCGAAACTGGTCGTAATGCTCATGTCGAGCGGGACGAGGAGGCGGCCATGGGCTGGCTGTGGGCGATCATCGTGGGATTGGTGCTCGGTCTGATCGCCAAGGCGATCCTCCCGGGCAAGCAGCACAGTCCTCTGTGGCTGGCCACCATCCTGGGCATGCTCGGAGCCCTCGCGGGCAACGCGATCGCGCGGGCGGCCGGCGTCGACGCGACGCCGGGCATCGACTGGTGGCGCCACGTCTTCCAGCTCGTGGCCGCGGTCGTCCTCGTCGCCGTCGGCGACAGGGTGTACATGACGGCCCGGGGCGAGCGGCGCAGAGCCTGACGACGGGCACGGGAAGGGGGCGGCCCCCGGGACCGGGGGCCGCCCCCTTCGTACGCGCGGCGGGCCTCAGGCGCCGGTGACCTCCACCGCGGCCAGGTTCTTCTTGCCGCGGCGCAGCACCAGCCAGCGCCCGTGGATCAGGTCCTCCTCGGCGGGCACCGCGTCCTCGCCGGTGACCTTGACGTTGTTCACGTAGGCGCCGCCCTCCTTGACCGTGCGGCGCGCGGCCGACTTGCTGGGCACCAGGCCGACCTCGGCGAACAGGTCCACGACCGGGCCGAGCCCGGCGACCCGGACGTGCGGCACCTCCGCGAGGGCCGCCGCCAGCGTCCGCTCGTCGAGCCCGGCGAGCTCGCCCTGGCCGAAGAGGGCCTTGGACGCGGCGATCACGGCGGCCGTCTGCTCGGCGCCGTGCACCAGCGTGGTCAGCTCCTCGGCGAGCGCGCGCTGCGCGGCCCGGGCCTGCGGACGCTCCTGCGTCTGCTTCTCCAGCTCCTCCAGCTCCTCACGGGACTTGAAGGACAGGATGCGCAGGTAGCGGGAGATGTCCCGGTCGTCCACGTTCAGCCAGAACTGGTAGAACGCGTACGGCGTCGTCATCTCCGGGTCGAGCCAGACGGCGCCGCCCTCGGTCTTGCCGAACTTGGTGCCGTCCGCCTTCGTCATCAGCGGCGTCGCCAGCGCGTGGACGGTGGCGCCCGGCTCCAGCCGGTGGATCAGGTCCAGGCCCGCCGTGAGGTTGCCCCACTGGTCGCTGCCGCCCTGCTGGAGCGTGCAGCCGTAGCGGCGGTACAGCTGCAGGAAGTCCATGCCCTGCAGGATCTGGTAACTGAACTCCGTGTAGCTGATGCCCTCGGAGGACTCCAGGCGCCGGGCGACGGAGTCCTTCGTCAGCATCTTGTTGACGCGGAAGTGCTTGCCGATGTCGCGCAGGAACTCGATCGCGGACAGGTCCTGCGTCCAGTCGAGGTTGTTCACCATGACCGCGGCGTTCTCGCCCTCGAAGGACAGGAACGGCTTGATCTGGCGGCGCAGCTTCTCGACCCAGCCCGCGACCGTCTCCGGGTCGTTCAGCGTGCGCTCCGCGGTCGGGCGCGGGTCGCCGATCAGCCCCGTGGCACCGCCGACCAGCGCCAGCGGCCGGTGGCCGGCCTGCTGGAGCCGGCGCACGGTGAGCACCTGCACCAGGTGCCCCACGTGCAGCGACGGCGCCGTCGGGTCGAAGCCGCAATAGAACGTGACGGGACCGTCCGCGAGCGCCTTGCGCAAGGCGTCCTCGTCGGTGGACAGGGCGAACAGCCCGCGCCACTTCAGCTCGTCGACGATGTCCGTCACGGTCGCAGGTCTCCTTGAACGGGATGGATGGGCCGAGCCGCGAAAGGCTCCCCGCCAGTCTATGGGGGGCGGCGGACCGTTCAGACGCCCTGGCTGACCGAGCTCATGTTGAAGTCGGGCACGCGCAGGGCGGGCATCGCGGCCCTGGTGAACCAGTCGCCCCACTCCCTCGGCAGCGTCTTCTCCGTGCGCCCCGCCTCCGTGGCCCGCCCCAGCAGGCCCACCGGCGACTCGTTGAACCGGAAGTTGTTGACCTCGCCGGTCACCTCGCCGTTCTCCACGAGGTAGACGCCGTCCCGGGTCAGACCGGTGAGCAGCAGCGTCGCCGGGTCGACCTCGCGGATGTACCACAGGCAGGTCAGCAGCAGGCCCCGCCCGGTGGCCGCGACCATCTCCTCCAGGGAGCGGTCCCCGCCCCCGTCCAGGATCAGGTTGTCGATGCCCGGCGCCAGGGGCAGCCCGGTCAGGCCCGCGCTGTGCCGGTTGGTCGTCAGACGCTTCAGCTCGCCCTCGTGCATCCACGTGGTGGGCGCGAGCGGCAGCCCGTTGTCGAACACCGACTGGTCGCCCCCGGAGGAGTGTGCGATCACGAACGGGGCCGACTCCAGGCCCGGCTCGTCCGGGTCGCTGCGCAGGGTCAGCGGCAGCCCGGCCAGCTTCTCGCCCAGGCGCGTGCCGCCGCCCGGCCTGGAGAACACCGTGCGGCCCTCGGCCGCGTCCCGGCCCGACGCCGACCACATCTGGTAGATCAGCAGGTCCGCCACGGCGGTCGGCGGCAGCAGCGTCTCGTAGCGGCCGGCGGGCAGTTCCACGCGCCGCCCGGCCCAGCCCAGGCGCACGGCCAGCTCCGCGTCCAGGGCCGCCGGGTCGACGTCCTTGAAGTCCCGCGTGGAACGGCCGGCCCACGCCGAGCGCGTCCGGTCCGGCGACTTGGCGTTCAGCTCCAGCGTCCCGTTGGGCTGGTCGTGCCGCAGCCGCAGCCCCGTCGAGGTGCCGACGTACGTGGAGACGAGCTCGTGGTTGGCGAAGCCGTACAGCTCCCGCCCGCCCGCCCGCGCGCGTGCGAACGCCTCGCCGAGCGCCGGCGCGAAGTCGGCGAACACGGCGGAGGAGGTCTCCGCGGGCGCCTCCGTGAAGTCGGGCGACTGCGGTACGCCCGTGACCAGCGGCTGGGCGTCCTCGGCGGGCCCGGCGCCGCGCGCGGCGGTCTCGGCGGCCCGCACCAGGGGCTCCAGCTCGTCCACCGTCACCGCCGAGCGGGACACCACGCCCGAGGCGGTGCCCTGCCGGCCGTCGACGGTCGCGATGACGGTGAGCGTGCGCCCGCGCGTGACACCGTTCGTGGTCAGGGCGTTGCCCGCCCAGCGCAGGTTGGCGGTCGACTGCTCGTCGGCGATCACGACGCAGCCGTCGGCCCGGGACAGCTCCAGGGCGCGCTCGACGATCTCGTGCGGCTTGGACGTACGCGCGCTCATCGGCCGGCCTCCTGGGTGGTGTTCAGAATGTTGACGCCCCTGAAGAGGGCGGACGGGCAGCCGTGCGAGACGGCGGCGACCTGGCCCGGCTGGGCCTTGCCGCAGTTGAAGGCGCCGCCCAGGACGTACGTCTGCGGACCGCCGACGGCCGCCATGGAGCCCCAGAAGTCGGTGGTCGTCGCCTGGTAGGCGACGTCCCGCAGCTGCCCGGCGAGCCGCCCGTTCTCGATCCGGAAGAAGCGCTGCCCGGTGAACTGGAAGTTGTACCTCTGCATGTCGATCGACCAGGACCGGTCCCCGACGACGTAGATGCCCCGGTCCACGCCCCCGATCAGGTCCTCCGTCGACATCCCGGCCGGATCCGGCCGCAGGGAGACGTTGGCCATGCGCTGCACCGGCACGTGCGCGGGGGAGTCGGCGAACGCGCACCCGTTGGACCGCTCGAACCCGGTGAGCCTGGCGATCCGCCGGTCCAGCTGGTAGCCGACCAGGACGCCGTCCCTCACCAGGTCCCAGGACTGCGCCTCGACGCCCTCGTCGTCGTAGCCGACGGTCGCCAGGCCGTGCTCGGCGGTGCGGTCGCCGGTGACGTTCATCAGCTCCGAGCCGTACCTCAGCTCGCCCAGCCGGTCGAAGGTGGCGAAGGAGGTCCCGGCGTACGCGGCCTCGTACCCGAGCGCCCGGTCGAGCTCGGTGGCGTGCCCGATGGACTCGTGGATGGTCAGCCACAGGTTGGACGGGTCGACGACCAGGTCGTACAGGCCCGGCTCGACGCTCGGCGCCCGCATCTTTTCGGCGAGCAGCTCCGGGATCTGCTCCAGCTCGCCGTCCCAGTCCCAGCCGGTGCCCCTCAGGTACTCCCAGCCGCGCCCCGCGGGCGGCGCGAGGGTGCGCATGGAGTCGAACTCGCCGCTGGACTCGTCCACCGCCACGGCCGTGAACACCGGGTGCAGCCGGATCCGCTGCTGGGTGGTCACCGTCCCGGCCGTGTCGGCGTAGAACTTGTTCTCGTGGACCGTCAGCAGGGAGGCGTCGACGTGGTCGACCCCGTCGGCCCCCAGCAGCCGCGCGCTCCAGTCCGCCATCAGCCCGGCCTTCTCCTCGTCGGGCACGGTGAACGGATCGATCTCGTACGACGAGATCCAGGTCCGGTCGGCGTGCACCGGCTCGTCGGCCAGTTCGACGCGCTCGTCCGACCCGGCCGCCCTGGTCACCTGCGCGGAGAGCTTCGCCATGGCCACCGCCTGGGAGGCGACCCTGGCGGCGGCGTCGAGCGTGAGGTCCACCCCCGACGCGAAGCCCCATGCACCGCCGTGCACGACGCGCACCGCGTACCCGAGGTCGGTGGTGTCCGACGAACCGGCGGGCTTGGCGTCCCGGAACCGCCAGGAGGCGTTGCGCACCCGCTCCAGGCGGAAGTCGGCGTGCTCGGCGCCCAGGGCACGCGCGCGGGCCAGGGCTGCGTCGGCCAGGGCGCGTAGGGGTAGTGCCGTGAAGGCTTCGTCGATCGTATGAGGCACCGAGGGCTCTCCCTGTCGTGTGACCTGTGGTTGCCCCGATCATGTCGCGTGCGCCCGGACCCGGACCACATGTTTGCGGGTCCGGCCGGGACTTTTCTGTAGGGACCCGACAGTGCGGCCCGTGCGCCACTGTGGGTGCCCGAATGTCCGCGGGTGGCCGCGGACCGATAGGTTTTCGGGGAAGCCGCCTGCCATCGCCGCCTGTCGTCAGGTGTTCGGGCGGGGTACCAGACGCTATCGAAAGGGTGATCCGTTGAGCCGCTCGGTTCTCGTCACCGGAGGCAACCGGGGCATCGGCCTCGCCATCGCCCGCGCTTTCGCCGACGCCGGCGACAAGGTCGCGATCACGTACCGCTCGGGTGAGCCGCCCGCCGCCCTGACGGAGGCGGGCTGCCTGGCCGTCAGGTGTGACATCACCGACGCCGAGCAGGTGGAGCAGGCCTACAAGGAGATCGAGGACGCGCACGGCCCGGTCGAGGTCCTGGTCGCCAACGCGGGCATCACCAGGGACCAGCTCCTGATGCGCATGTCCGAGGAGGACTTCACGTCCGTCCTCGACACCAACCTCACCGGCACCTTCCGCGTCGTCAAGCGCGCCAACCGCGGCATGCTGCGCGCCAAGAAGGGCCGCGTCGTGCTCATCTCGTCGGTCGTCGGGCTGCTCGGCTCCGCGGGCCAGGCCAACTACGCCGCCTCCAAGGCCGCCCTGGTCGGCTTCGCGCGCTCCCTCGCCCGTGAGCTGGGCTCGCGCAACATCACCTTCAACGTCGTCGCGCCCGGCTTCGTCGACACCGACATGACCAAGGTGCTCACCGACGAGCAGCGCGAGGGCATCGTGAAGCAGGTGCCGCTGGGCCGGTACGCGCAGCCGGAGGAGATCGCCGCGGCGGTGCGGTTCCTCGCCTCGGACGACGCCTCGTACATCACTGGAGCCGTCATCCCCGTTGACGGCGGACTGGGAATGGGTCACTGATCACCATGAGCGGAATTCTCGAGGGCAAGCGCGTCCTGATCACCGGTGTGCTGATGGAGTCCTCCATCGCCTTCCACACCGCCAAGCTGGCCCAGGAGCAGGGCGCCGAGATCATCCTGACCGCGTTCCCGCGGCCCACGCTGACCGAGCGGGTCGCCAAGCGGCTGCCCAAGCCCACCAAGGTCATCGAGCTCGACGTCACCAACGACGAGCACCTCGGGCGCCTGGCGGACGTCGTCGGCGAGGAGCTCGGCGGCCTCGACGGCGTCGTCCACTCCATCGGCTTCGCCCCGCAGGACGCCCTCGGCGGCAACTTCCTGAACACGCCGTTCGAGTCCGTCGCCACCGCGATGCACGTCTCGGCGTTCTCCCTGAAGTCGCTCACCATGGCGTGCCTGCCGCTGATGCAGAACGGCGGCTCCGTCGTCGGCCTCACCTTCGACGCCCAGTACGCCTGGCCGCAGTACGACTGGATGGGCCCGGCCAAGGCCGCCCTGGAGGCCGTCAACCGCTACATGGCCCGTGACCTGGGCAAGCAGAACATCCGCTGCAACCTGATCTCGGCGGGCCCGATCGGCTCGATGGCCGCCAAGTCCATCCCGGGCTTCGGCGAGCTGGCCTCCGTGTGGGACAGCCGCTCCCCGCTGGAGTGGGACCTGAAGGACCCGGAGCCGGCCGGCCGCGGCGTCGTCGCCCTGCTGAGCGACTGGTTCCCGAAGACCACGGGCGAGATCATCCACGTCGACGGCGGCCTGCACGCCATCGGCGCCTGACGCCTGCGGCGCCCGGAACCGGGGCGCCCGACGCGAGCGACGCCCGAGGGCCCGCACCCGGCAGGGGTGCGGGCCCTCGGCATGTCACCCGATCGGCCCGTCCGGCCGGGCGGACCGGCCGGCGACCGTCCACCCTGGGGTGCACGTCACCACGCGATCCCCTCCCCAGCACGGCCGAGGAGGCCCCCTTGTGCGCTCGTCCCGCCGCCTGGCCTCAGTGACCGCCGCCGTCGCCGTCGCCGTCGTGCTGGCCGTGCCGTGCGAAGCCCTGTCCCAGACGCGCGTGCACCGGGCGGAACGCGGCCCCGGGGAGCCGTTCGGCGCCGCCTGCCGGATCCGGGTCACCGGCTCGCAGGTGACCGCCTACTGCCACAACCCGTATCCGGTCACCGACCGCGTCAGCCTGCACGTCGAGTGCGCCCGGTGGTGGGACCTCGACAGCGACGGCTCCCCGGTGGACGCCGGGCCCGCGCAGACCGTCCGGCTGACCGGACGCTGCTGGAAGGAGGTCGGCTCGGCGTGGATCAGTCACCGGCGGGCGCGGTGAACCGGTCCGGGCGGCACAGGAACGGATAGCCGGCGGCCTCCGCGGCCGCCGTGGCCGCGTCACCCGCGCGGATCGCGTCGACCAGCCGCCCGTGGTCCATGTACGTCTCCGGCGTCAGCTCCCCGCCGACGTCCGCCCGCAGCCAGTCGCGCAGGACCTCGCCCAGGTCCGCGTAGACCGCGGTCATCGCGTCGTTGTGGGAGGCGGCCACGACAGCCAGGTGGAAGGTGGCGTCCGCCGTCACGAACGCCTCGGCGTCGCCCGACTCCCAGGCCTCCTCGCGCCGCAGCAGCAGCGCGTCGAGCTGCTTGAGGTCCTTCTCCGTGCGCCGCCCGGCGGCCAGCCGGGCGGCCGCCGACTCCAGCGCGGAACGCAGCTCGGCGATGTGCCGGGGGTCGGCGTCGGCGAAGCGGCGGTGCATCACGCCCGCCAGTTCGCTGGTGGCCACGACGTACGTGCCGGAGCCCTGGCGGATGTCGAGCAGGCCGTTGTGCGCCAGGGCGCGGACGGCCTCGCGGACCGTGTTGCGGGCGACGCCCAGCTGCTCCACCAGCTCGGGCTCCGTCGGGATACGGGACCCGACCGGCCACTCACCGGAGGTGATCTGGGCGCGCAGCGCGGCGATGACCTGCTCGGACAGCGCCGAGCGGCGGGGATGGCTCAGAGGCATGGCACACCTTCGCACAGGACGGGCGCCGGCCGGCGGACGAGGGCCTCCGGAAGTCGACAACAAATCATCCTATGATTCTATGATGGGCCTCATGGCTAGTGAGGAAACCCGGACGACCCGGTCCACGACCGCAGGCACCTCGGCCGCGCACGACGCCCGGGAACCCGGCGGAACCGGCACGCGCACCTGGACGACCCGCCTGATCGTCCTCGGCATCGTGCTGTCCGCCCTGAACCTCCGCCCCGCCATCACCAGCCTCGGCGCCCTCCTGGAGGAGGTCCGCGACGGGCTCGGCATGAGCGGCAGCGTGGCCGGGCTGCTCACCTCCGTCCCCCCGCTGTGCTTCGCCGTCTTCGGCGTCACGGCCCCGCGGCTCGCCCGCCGCTTCGGCGCCGGCGCGGTCGTGTGCGCCGGCATGGCCGCGATCGCCACGGGCCTGCTCGTACGCCCCTACGCCGGCGGCACGGCGGGCTTCCTGGCCGCCAGCGCCCTCGCCCTGATGGGGATCGCGGTCAGCAACGTCCTGATGCCGGTCATCGTCAAGCGCTGGTTCCCCGACCGGGTCGGCTCCATGACCGGCCTGTACTCCATGGCCCTCGCCCTCGGCACCTCGGCCGCGGCCGCCGTGACCGTGCCCCTGACCGGCGTCCTGGGCGGGAACTGGCAGTCGGGCCTCGCCGTGTGGGCGGCGCTCGCCGCGGCGGCCGTCCTGCCGTGGCTGCCGTTCGTGCGGGAGCGCGCCGCCGGCGCCGGGGAGCGGGGGACGGCGCGTGCCGCGCGCGGGAGCGGGCGGTCCGCACCGGACGGGACGGCGCCCGTGCTGCGGATCACCCGGAGCCGTACCGCCTGGGCACTGGCCGTGTTCTTCGGGCTCCAGGCCACCGCCGCCTACATCACGATGGGCTGGATGGCGCAGATCTTCCGGGACGCGGGCGTGCCCGCGGGCACGGCCGGACTGCTGCTGGCGGTCACGATGGTGATGGGCGTGCCGCTGGCCTTCGTCATCCCGCGCCTCGCCACCCGGCTGCCCCACCAGGGCCCCATCGTGCTGGCGCTGGGCCTCTGCGGTCTCGCCGGGTACGCCGGCCTCTACCTCGCCCCGGCCGGCGGCGCCTGGGCGTGGGCCCTGCTGCTCGGCGTCTCCAACTGCGCCTTCCCGCTGGCCCTGACCATGGTCGGGATGCGGGCCCGGACCGGCGCGGGCGTCTCCCAGCTGTCGGCCTTCGCCCAGAGCACGGGGTACCTGATCTCCATCCCGGGCCCGCTCCTGGTCGGCGTGCTCTACCAGCACAGCGGCGGCTGGGGCCTGCCGATCGCCCTCATGGCCGGCCTCATGATCCCGCAGATGCTGATGGGCGTCCTGGCCGGGCGCGACCGCACGGTGGAGGACGAGGCGGCCCGCTGACGCCCGGTGGCCGGGGCCCGCGGTCAGGGGGCGGGGAGCGGCACCCGGGCCCGCGCCGGGGTCCGGGTGCCGCTCCGTCGCGAGGAGTGCGAGACTTGCCCCATGCCAGTGCTCGATCCGAACCCCCAGCACAGCCAGAAGAAGATGCTGCTCGTCTTCGGCGCGTTCTTCGCGATCTTCATCGTCATCGGCGTGATCGCGTCGCTCGTCGCCCCGTGACGGGCGCGGCCCCGGTCCGCCCCCACGACGTTCCGGCCCCCTTCCCGGCGGACGAAGACCCCGTCCGCCGGGAAGGGGGCCCTCGTCCGCCGGACGGTGGGGTTAACCCCCCATCCCTTAGGGGGTGAGGGTCAGGGTCAAGTGGGTGGACCTCCGGATGGGTCGAGAGCCGTGGATTCCGTAGCTTCGAAACGTGCCCGCGAACGGCGCGTCGCGAAGCAACCGGACGGATCACCGGACGGATCACGGACACTCGGAGACCAGCGGAGGCACCCATGCCGGCCCCTACGCACACCCGGCCCCACCCGGCGACCCGGGGCGGCCTCGACGACCGGCTGCCCTGGTGGGCCCTCGCCCTGCCCACCCTCGCCTTCGTCACGCTGCTCGCCCTGATCCTGAACCCGTCCGACGCCCACGCCGCCGCCGGCGACCCCGCGATCACTCACCTCTTCGAGCGTATGCGGCAGGTGATGGTCCGCTAGCAGCACCGGGCCGCCCGCCAACTCCCTGCGCCCCGTGGCCTGTTTCGTGCGAAGCTGGGTTCCATGAGCGTCGCAGAACCCCGCAGGATCGTCCTCTTCCGGCATGCGAAAGCCGACTGGCCGCAGGTCTCCGACCACGAGCGTCCGCTCGCCGAGCGGGGCCGCATGGACGCCGCAGCCGCCGGGCGCAGGCTCGCCGACACCGGCCTCCCCTTCGACCTGACCCTGTGCTCCACCGCGACCCGGACCCGGGAGACCTGGAAGCTCGCCGTCCAGGAGTTCCCGCAGCGGCCGAAAACCGTCTACGAGGAGCGGATCTACGAAGCCTCGCCCGGCGAACTGATCGCCGTGCTCAACGAAACCCCCGACGACGCGCAGAACGTCCTCCTGGTCGGCCACAACCCGGGCGTGCAGGGCCTCGCCGACGTCCTGGCCGGCTCCACCGAGGGTGACGCCCGCGAGCGCATGAGCCGCCGCGGCTTCCCGGCCGCCGCCTTCGCCGTCCTGTCGTTCACCGGCTCCTGGAAGAGCCTGGAGCCCGGCGTGGCGACACTGCTCGACTACTGGGCGCCGACCGAGTGACCCGCCGGGCACGACGCGGGGCCGGTACCCGGGGTACCGGCCCCCGTGCCCACTCGCCGGCCCGGTGCGCACCGGGGACGCCGGTCGCCCGCTCCGGCCGGCCGCTCAGTGCGTGCCGAGCGTGTCCGCGGCCTCGACCTCTTCGCGGGTGATGCCCAGCAGGTACAGGACCGTGTCCAGGAAGGGGAAGTTCACCGCGGTGTGCGCCGCCTGGCGTACCACGGGCTTGGCGTTGAAGGCGACGCCGAGACCGGCCGCGTTGAGCATGTCCAGGTCGTTGGCGCCGTCCCCGATGGCCACCGTCTGCGACAGCGGCACGCCCGCCTCGGCGGCGAACCGGCGCAGCAGCCGCGCCTTGCCCGCCCGGTCGACGATCTCGCCGGTGACCCGGCCGGTGAGCTTCCCGTCGACGATCTCCAGCGTGTTGGCCTGGGCGAAGTCCAGCCCCAGCCGCTCCTTCAGATCGTCGGTGACCTGGGTGAACCCGCCCGAGACCACACCCACCTGGTAGCCGAGCCGCTTCAGCGTGCGGATCAGGGTCCGGGCGCCCGGTGTCAGCCGCACCTCGCTGCGCACCTTGTCCACCACGGAGGCGTCGAGTCCCTCCAGCAGTGCCACGCGCGCGTGCAGCGACTGCTCGAAGTCCAGCTCCCCGCGCATCGCGGCCGCCGTCACCTCGGCGACCTTGTCCTCGCAGCCGGCGTGCGCCGCGAAGAGCTCGATCACCTCGTCCTGGATGAGCGTCGAGTCCACGTCCATGACGACCAGGCGCTGGGCCCGCCGGTACAGGCCGGCCGCGACGACCGCCACGTCGATGCCGAGCTTCGCCGCGTCGGTCGCCAAAGCGGTGCGCAGCGGTTCGGTCTCCACGCCGGACACCGCGAACTCGACCGCCGTGACCGGGTACTTGGCGAGCCGGAAGATACGGTCGATGTTGCCGCCGGCCCGGGTGATCCGGGCGGCGACGGCCGCCGTCGCCTCGGCGGTGAGCGGGTGGCCGAGCACGGTGACCAGGGAGCGGCCGAGACCGCGCGGACGGTTGTCGCCGAGGCCGGAGATGACCTCCGCCTGCATCTTCATCGAGCCCGCCCAGCTGTGGACGGTCGCCCGCAGGTCGCCCTCCAGCCCCTCGGGCGGCTCGGTCACGAGCGCGCACAGCACCATCCGGCCCCGGGTGACGACCTGCTCGATGTCGACCACGTCGACGGAGTAGGCGGCGAGGGTGTCGAAGAGGCCGGCCGTGATGCCCGGCCTGTCCTTGCCGAAGATCTTGACCAGGAGAGTGGGAACGTCGGAGGTCTGCGAAGCGCTCATGGTGTTTCCACCGTATCCGGCACGCGGTGCCCTTCGCCGCCCAGGTCCGTCTGGCGGACAGCGAACAGTGGGTGTCGAGTCGGTGGCCTGCGCCCCACGTGCCGGTCCCGCCCCCGCCGGCCGTGACAAGCCCCCTGACCTCGATGCCCACCCGCAAGGGGAGGACGCCGGATCACCGCCTTCCGCCCGGCCTCCGCGGCGGGGGCGGCGGTGGCGGCGGGGGAGGGGGAGGCGGGGGCGGTGGCCCGTCGTCCGGGCGCGGAGGCGGCCCGAGCGGCCGCACCACCGTGGGAGCCCCGTGCACGTCGTCGTGCACGTCGTCGTGCACGCCGCCGTGCGGGTCGGCGGGCATGGCGTCGTACACGGCGCCGTCGCCGGCATCCGACGGCCCACCGTCCGGCTGCCGCTCGCCGGGAGGCCCGCTTCCGCCGGCCGGACGGGTCCGACCGGGGTGGCGGGGCTCGTCGGGGTGCCGAAGGCGGTCTGGCGGCCGGGCCCCGCCCGGTCGCCAGGACGGGCCGGGCGGCCGCGCCCCGCGCGACCCCGGGAGCTCCTCGGACACCCCGGGGAGCTCCCCGGGCCGCGCGTCCTGCGGTTCCCGGAACTCCTGCGGATCCCGGAGTTCCCCCACGTCCCGGAGTTCCTCCGGCATCCGCAGATACGGATTGGTCGCCGGGTTCGGCGGCCGGTACGGCGCGCCCGGCGCATACGGCCCGGACCGCGTCCCGTCCCCCGGACCCCCGGCACCCTCCACGCCCCCGGCGGGCCGAGCGGCCCCGGCGTGTTCCGGATGCCGCGGAGCCCGCCCGCCGGGCCCCGCCCCTCCGGCAGCCGGCACCGCGGCCACCCCCGTACCCGCCCCCGCACCGCCCCGGGCCAGGGGCGCCGCACCGCGCCCCGCCGCTCCGCTCGCCCAGGCCAGCAACGCCCCCGCGGCGCCCGCCCCCGCACCCCACAGAGCGCCCAGCAGCAGGGCCGTACCGAGGTGCCCGCGCAGCTCGAGGCCGGCGCCGAACGCGTCGAAGCCGAGCACCGACAGCGAGGCGTCCACGGACACCTCCGTCAGCCAGGCCAGCAGCGGCAGGGCCAGCGCGGTCGCGACCCCCAGCCGCAGCGCACACCGCCCCACGAAGCCGAGGGCACCGGACCCCCTTGCGCCGCCGGGTTCCGGACCCCGGGCACCACCGGAACCCCAGCCCGGCGCGCCCCCCGGATCAGCACCTCGCCCACCACCGCCGCGCCCCACCACGGACCCGGCACCCGGCGCGCCCGAAGCCCGCGCGCCCGCGTCCCGCCCACCACCGCCCCGCGCCCCCACCGGCGTCCGCACCGCCGTCAGCGTCCCCGCCAGCAGCGTCGTCAGTGCCGCCGCCGCCCCCAGCAGCCACACCCGCGCATCCAGCCCGGCCAGTCGCCCCAGCGTGAGGGCCCCGGCCGCGTCCGCCCGGAGCAGATCGTCCAGCGGGTCCGGCAGCAACCGGGCCAGTCCGCCCGCCGCCCGGCCGTCCCACGGCACGAACAGGCCGACCGGGATCCCGAGCCACACCCCGTTGGGGGCGCCGAGCAGCGCCGCGCCCGCGATCCGCCGGGGGTGGTCGTCCCCGGCGGCCGCGTACGCCGCCGCCGCGAACCCGGCCGCCACCGCCACCAGCAGCACGGTCACCACCGCCGAGGCGGCGGGCCGTACGACCCGGTGCAGGGCGTCCCAGCCGCGCGGCAGGGGAGTGCGGCGCGAGGCCAGCAGGGCGATGAGCAGGACCCCGGCCGACCAGCCCAGGCCGCCGAGCAGTGTGGGGACCGTGTCGACCGTGAAGCCGACCGTCGCCCGAGCGTCGACGAGGTCGCCGATCCGGTCCGGCAGCAGCCCTTCGACCTCCCCCAGCCCGGGGGCCTCCACGCCGCCCCCGCCCTCCGCGCCGGGCAGGCCGCCGAACCCCGGCGAGCCGCCGTCGAGGACGACGACGCCGTGCCCGGCCCGGGCCAGCCCGCCCAGCACCGCCACGAACAGCGCGACCACCGTGCCCGCGCGTGCGAGGAGTTCGGCGGGCGGGATCCCGACTCCCGCCGCGCGCAGGGACCGCAGGAAGAAGAGCGACAGCAGCAGCGCACCGGCCAGGCTCACGCCGAGTGGCGTGATCTCGACGACGGTGCTCGTCTCCGCGCCCGCCGGCCCGAACGCGGACACATCACCGGACGGTGTGACCGAACCACCCGCCCCCAGGGCCACCACCGCCGCGGTCATCGGCCCCAACGAGCCCGCCGTGTCCGCCCGCAGCAGGTGCAGGCCCAGCGCCGCCGTGCCCGCCATCCCGATCAACGCCCAGCTCACGGAGGCGATCGCGGTCAGCAGGACGTCCCCCCACGGCACGCGCGTGCCGCCCCCGGCCGTCCCGGTGCTCCCGGACGCGCTCATGGCAGACCCCCCGATCCGCGGCACGGCGTGATCGCCGTGCTTGTCCCCCTCGCGTGCTTTACCACTTTCCGGGGCGATTTCAACCCCGTCAACGGGAACGGCCGTTGCGACCGCGCCCGGCCCTCACGAGGCCCGACTTTCGGTCAGGGGGCCGAGCCTGAAATAGTTCCCCCCGATGTTCGACATCCCTAGACTCCCCATGTCGGGGGTGAATCGGGGGACAACTCAGTGGGGCATGGAGTGCCGGAACTCGTACTGGAATCAAACGGACGGACCTGGACGCTCGATCCGTCCAGGTCCTACACGCTCGGACGCGATCCGCAAGGAGACGTCGTGTTCGACGACGCCAGGGTCTCCTGGCGGCACGCCACGGTCAGTTTCAACGGCCGCAGTTGGGTCATCGAGGACCACGGCAGCACCAACGGCACGTTCGTGCAGGGGCAGCGGATCCACCATCTGGAGATCGGGGCGGGCACCGCGGTGCACCTCGGCAACGCGACCGACGGACCGCGCGTGAACCTGTCCGGCGCCGCGGCCGCCGTCGCCACGCCGCAGGCACAGCCCCTGCAGCAGCCGTACGCCGCCCAGGGAGCGAACCCCGGCTGGCCGCAGCAGGTCCCCGCCCAGCAGGCGCCGCAGGCCGGCTGGCAGCAGCCGCAGCAGGCCGCCGCGCACTTCCCGCAGCAGCAGGGCGGCCCGGCGCAGCAGGTGCCCGGTGGTGTCGCGGGGGCGCCGCCGGCCCACGGCGACCGCAGCCCCACCATGCTCCACCAGTTCTCGCTCGGCCGCGTGATGCGCATCGGCCGTGCCCTGGAGAACGACCTGGTCGTCTCCGACCTGCAGGTCTCCCGCAACCACGCCGAGTTCCACGCCACGCCCGACGGCCGTTTCGAGATCCGCGACCTGGGCTCGCACAACGGCACGTACGTCAACGGCCAGCCCATCCCCAAGGGCGGCTCGCAGCTGCTCGGCCCGACCGACGTCGTCGGCGTCGGCCACTCGACGTTCCGGATCGTCGGCGACCGGCTGGAGGAGTTCGTCGACACCGGTGAGGTGTCCTTCTCCGCCCGCCACCTGACCGTCACCGTCGACGGCGGCAAGCAGATCCTCAAGGACGTCTCCTTCGGCGTCCCCGAGAAGTCGCTGATCGCGGTCATCGGCCCGTCCGGCTCCGGCAAGTCGACCCTGCTCAAGGCGCTCACCGGCTACCGTCCGGCCGACCAGGGCGAGGTCCTCTACGACAACCGGAACCTCTACAAGCAGTTCGCCGAACTGCGCCAGCGCATCGGCCTGGTCCCGCAGGACGACATCCTGCACAAGGAACTGACCGTCAAGAAGGCCCTCAAGTACGCGGCCAAGCTGCGCTTCCCGGCCGACACCACGGCCGCCGAGCGCGACTCCCGCATCGACGAGGTGCTGCGCGAGCTGAAGCTCGACATCCACAAGGACAAGAAGGTCACCTCCCTCTCCGGCGGCCAGCGCAAGCGCGTCTCGGTGGCCCTGGAACTGCTCACCAAGCCGTCGCTGATCTTCCTGGACGAGCCGACCTCCGGCCTGGACCCGGGCATGGACCGCGACGTCATGCAGCTGCTGCGCGGCCTCGCCGACGACGGCCGCACCGTCCTCGTCGTCACCCACTCCGTGGCCGAGCTGGCGCTGTGCGACAAGCTGCTGGTGATGGCGCCGGGCGGCGCGGTCGCCTACTTCGGCCCGCCCGAGGAGGCGCTGAACTTCTTCGGCTACGACACCTGGGCCGACGTCTTCTCCGCCTTCGAGAACTACCGCGACTACGACTGGGCGGGCCGCTGGAAGGGCTCGCAGCACTACCAGATGTACGCCGCGGACATCGACGCCGTCGCCCCGCAGTCCGTACAGGTCGCGCCGATGCAGGCGATGCGGCCGCCGAAACCGCAGGGCTGGATGTCGCAGTTCGTCACGCTGGTGCGCCGCTACGTCTCGGTGATCGCCTCCGACAAGGGCTTTCTCGCCCTGATGGTGATCCTGCCGGCCGTGCTCGGCGCGGTGAGCCTGCTCATCGACGCGGACCGGGGCCTGCTGCCCAGCCCGCCCAACCCGCAGACCGGTCGGCTCGTCCCCAACGGCACGGCCACCACGGTCCTGCTGATCCTCGCGGTCGGCGCCTGCTTCGCGGGCGCGGCGAACTCCGTCCGCGAGCTGATCAAGGAACGGGTCATCTACGAGCGGGAGCGCGCCACCGGCCTGTCCCGCTCGGCGTACCTGATGTCCAAGGTGTTCGTGCTCGGTGTGATCACCGTGCTCCAGGGCCTGATGGTCGGCGTCATCGGCTTCGCCAGCCGGGAGATCCCCGAGGAGGGACTGCTCCTCGGCGGCGCCACGCTCGTCGAGCTCTCCCTGCCGATCATGGCGCTGGGCTTCACCTCGATGATGTTCGGCCTGATCATCTCGTCGCTCGTCAAGACGGCCGAGAAGACCATGCCGCTGCTGGTCATGTTCGCGATCATCCAGGTCGTCTTCACCGGCTGCCTGTTCGCGCTGCACGGCTCGGTCGGCGTCAACCAGTTCTCGTTCCTGATGCCGTCGCGCTGGGCGGTGGCCGCCGCGGGCGCCACGCTGGACTTCAACAAGATCAGCCCGCCCGAGACCGCCGGTGACACCGACCCGCTGTGGGACCACACCCTGGGCACCTGGCTCCTGGACATGGGCGCGCTGATCGCCCTCGGCGTGGTCTGCGGCTTCTTCGTGGCCCGCTTCCTGCGCCGTCACGAGCCGGAGGTCATGCGCAAGTAGTCACGGTCCCACGGCGCGGTCGCCGTCGTGGGGCCCCGAAGGGCGGCACCCGTCAGGAGGGTGCCGCCCTTCGGCGTCCGTGATCGCGAGAAGAGGTCCGCGCCGACCTCAGTACGCGCTGTTGACGTTGTCCATGGAGCCGTACCGGTCGGCCGCGTAGTTGCAGGCGGCGGTGATGTTGGCGACCGGGTCGTAGATGTTCCAGGACGTGCCGGGGACGTGGTAGGCCTGGAAGGTCGGCGGGATGACCTGCAGGAGGCCCTTGGACGGAACGCCGTTGATGGCGTTGATGTCCCAGTTGTTGATGGCGTTCGGATTGCCGGAGGACTCCCGCATGATGTTGCGGTGGATGCCCTCGTAGGAGCCCGGGATGCCGTGCTTCTTCATGATGTCGAGGGACTCGCGGATCCAGCCGTCGAGGTTGTCCGGGTAGCTCTTGGCGACGGCCTTCTTGATCGTGGCGCGCTGGACGGTGCGGCTCGCGGCGGCCTCGGCCCTGCGCTCCTGCTCGGCCTTCTTCCGCGCGGCCTCGGCGGCGGCCTTCTTCTTGGCGGCCTGCTCGGCGGCGGCCTTCTTCGCCGCGGCCTTCTTCTGCGCGATCTGCTCGGCCTTCAGGCTGGCACCGGCGAGCTGGTCGGTGACGCTGGCCTTGACGTCCTTGATCTGCTCGGAGTCGATCTTCTCGGAGCTGATCGCCACCTGAGCCGCGGGAGCGGTCTCCGCCGTGGTCGTCGACGCGCCACCGGGAACCGCCGAGAAACCGAGCGCGGCGGCGCCGAGGGTGGCGACACCGGCCATGGCGATCTTCTGGTGCCGGGTCACGGCGCGGTTGCGGACACGACTGAGAAGGTTTTCGAGCATGGGAAAGGGACCTCTTCGAATAGCGCGGAGGTCGCTCTACGTCCGGTGGGGACAGGGGTGCTTCCGGCACAAACGCCGCGGACTGAACCCGCGGCGCTGAGCGACGGGAGCAATTCTTAGCTGGCGCAAAAACGCGAGGCAAAGGTGTGACGTACGAAGCCGGGTAGTGGATCAGGGAAGGGTGAAACGGGACAGATCGCCCAATCCTTCCCGGTCAAAAAGGACGCTTCGCCTCCTATTGCCCTTCGTACGTGACCTGCGCCCTATGGGCGGGCTCACATCGAGCGCATGAACACCTCACCGCCAGTTGCTGGAGCAATGCTCTGTGTGAGGGTTTTCCTCCGGCGGGACGAGGGGGACGTCTCCGGACTCGTGCCGCAGGGGGCGCCCGCGCGTCGCCTCCTCGTACCCGCGCCCGATCGCCGCACGCCCCGCGACCGCCTCCGGCACCGGCGGATCGACGCCGCCTGGGCCGCCGGGCCGGGCGTCCGTGACATCACCGGGCAGGGCCGTCACGCGCGTGCCCTGCGCGGACACCGCCCCGGCCGCCTCCTCCAGCGCCCGCGCCCCTCCAGTGCCCGCGCCCCTCCGGCGTCCGGCACCAGGTCCCGGCCGCGCGCGGCCGGCGCCTCGGCGAGCGCCCGTCCCAGCCCGTTCGAAGCCCCCGTGACGATCGTCACCGGCCGGGCGTGCGCCCCTCGTCCCGATCGGCGTGCCCCGACCCGGGAACGGGACCGCCCCGGCCGCCTCGGGCGCGGGCCGCGGCGCGCCGGGTCCCCTCGTCCTGATCCGCCGGCCCGCGCCCCGGGGCCCGCGCCGCCACCCCGGGCCGGCGGACCCGCGACCCGCGACCCGCGACCCGGGACCCGGGACCCGGGACCTCGGTCCTAGGCCCACCGGCGCAGCCGGCGGCCGTCACGGGTCCGATCCGCGATGCCGCGGCCCGCCGGTACCGTGAGGACATGAGCCACGGTCCCCGGTCCGGCCTCGCCGCGGTGAGCTCCGCGCTGCTGGCCATGAGCAGGCATCTGGAGGTGCGCGACGTCCTCAAGACGATCGTCGCCTCGGCCCGCGAACTGCTCGACGCGCAGTACGCCGCGCTCGGCGTCCCGGACGACCACGGCGGCTTCGCCCAGTTCGTGGTCGACGGCGTCAGCGACGAGCAGTGGAGGGCCATCGGTCCCCTCCCGCGCCAGCACGGCATCCTCGCCGCGATGCTGCGCGACGCCAGGATCGAGCGCCTCGCCGACGTCCGCCGGGACCCCCGCTTCGAGGGCTGGCCGAGCGCCCACCCCGACCTGGCCGACTTCCTGGGCCTGCCCATCCGCGACGGCGACGAGGTCATCGGGGCGCTGTTCCTGGCGAACAAGAACTGCCCGAAACCCGACGGCGGATGCGGCTTCACCGCCGACGACGAGGAACTGCTCGGCATCCTCGCCCAGCACGCGGCGATCGCCCTCACCAACGCCCGGCTCTACGAACGCAGCCGCGAACTGACCATCGCCGAGGAGCGCTCCCGCCTCGCCCACGAGCTCCACGACGCCGTCAGCCAGAAGCTCTTCTCGCTGCGGCTGACCGCCCAGGCCGCCGCCCGCCTGGTGGACCGCGACCCCTCCCGCGCCAAGGGCGAACTCCAGCAGGTGGCCGCTCTGGCCGCCGAGGCCGCCGACGAACTGCGCGCCGCGGTGGTCGAGTTGCGCCCCGCCGCCCTCGACGAGGACGGCCTCGTCGCCACCCTGCGCACCCAGGTGCAGGTCCTCGACCGTGCCCACAGCGCGCGCGTGACCTTCACCGGCCGGGGCGTACGGGCGCTGCCCGCCGCCCAGGAGGAGGCCGTCCTGCGCGTCGCCCAGGAGGCCCTGCACAACGCCCTGCGGCACTCCGGCGCGGAACGCGTCGACGTGACCCTGGAGCGCCGCGGACCCGGGGCCGTCCTGCGGGTCACCGACGACGGCAGCGGTTTCGACCCCCGGGCGGTCCGCCGCGCGGGACGCCACCTGGGCCTGGTCTCCATGCGGGACCGGGCGAGCGGGGTCGGCGGCAGGCTGACGGTGGAATCGGCGCCCGGCAAGGGCACCACGATCGAGATGGAGGTCCCCGGTGGCTGACACAATCAAGGTGCTGCTCGTCGACGACCACCAGGTGGTCCGCCGGGGCCTGCGCACGTTCCTGGAGGTGCAGGACGACATCGAGGTCGTCGGGGAGGCGGCCGACGGCGCGGAGGGGGTAGCCCGTGCCGAGGAGCTGAAGCCCGACGTCATCCTGATGGACGTCAAGATGCCGGGCATGGACGGCGTCGAGGCGCTGCGCAGACTGCGCGAACTCGACCACCCCGCGCGCGTGCTGATCGTCACCAGCTTCACCGAACAGCGCACGGTGGTCCCCGCCCTGCGCGCGGGCGCCGCCGGATACGTCTACAAGGACGTCGACCCCGACGCACTCGCCGGAGCCATCCGCTCGGTCCACGCCGGCCACATCCTCCTGCAGCCCGAGGTCGCCGGCGCCCTGCTGTCCCAGGAGGAGGCCAACTCCGGCCAGGGCAGGGCCGGTTCCCTGACGGAACGGGAGCGCGAGGTGCTCGGCCTGATAGCGGACGGCCGCTCCAACCGGGAGATCGCCCGCGCACTGGTCCTCTCCGAGAAGACCGTCAAGACGCACGTCTCGAACATCCTGATGAAACTCGACCTGGCGGACCGCACCCAGGCCGCCCTGTGGGCCGTACGACACGGTCTGTCCGGGTGACGACCGCCTCCGGAGCGATAAGACGGCAATACGGAAGGTTCCCCTCCGGGCCGAGATTCATACCGTCGTGGGAATGTCACCCACTTGGCGCACCCTCCGGCGATCCCCGCCGTTCTCCAGTGCGTGCCGCGGCGCCTGCCGCGGCGATCGCAAGGAGGGCTCAGAAGTGAAGAACCTGAAGAAGGCGGCGGCCGTGACGATGATGGCCGGCGGTCTGCTCGCCGCCGGCGCCGGGATGGCCTCCGCCACCGACGGCGCGCACGCCGACGGCCAGGCCGTGGGCTCCCCGGGCGTCGCCTCGGGCAACCTGGTCCAGGTCCCGGTGGACGTCCCGGTCAACGTCTCGGGCGACAGCGTCAACGTCATCGGCGTGCTGAACCCCGCCTTCGGCAACCTCGCCGTCAACCGCTGACGCGCACCTCCCTCTCCGGGCCGGAGGTGACCACCGGCCTCCGGGCACGCCCCGGGGGCCGGTCAGGTGCACCGACGGCCGGGACACCGACGGCCGGGACACGGGCGGCCGGGTCCGTGCTCCGCGGGCATCCGTGCCGCGGGACGGCAGGGACGGGCGCGGGCGGCACCCTGCAGCGCCGGACCGCCTCAACCCGCCTCCGGGCCGCAGCGCCCGGCGCGGGCGGACGAACGCTCAGCGCGCCCCCCGCTCCCGCTCCTCCACCACCGAGTTGTACGCGGCGACCTGCGCCCGCCGGGCCGTCCGCTCCACCGGCCGCAGCGCCTCCCGCCGCGCCCCCATCTCGGACGCGCTCACCGCGCCCCCGTGCCCGCTCCCGGCCGCCAGCGAGACCAGCGCCCCCACCCGCTGCGCGAGCTCCAGCACCCGCACCGCCCGCGGCGGATACCCGGGCGCCAGCACCTCCCGCCCCGGCGCGGACCGCGCCCGGTAGGCCTCGACCGCCGCCTCCGCCACCGGCCCCGACCCGGCCACGTCCAGCCGCGTGAGCGTCTCGGTCGCCTCCCGCAGCGCCTCCGCCAGTTCCCGCTCGGCCTCCCCGAGCGAGGGCACGTCGGCGGGCGGCGCCTCCCGCACCGGCAGGCAGTGCCACACCACCTCGACGTGCACGTCACCCTCGGGCCCGGCCTCGTCCACCTCCGGCACCAGCCCGAACGCGGCGCCGTGACAGACGACCGCCTCCTGCGCGTCCAGCGCCCGCGCGTTGAACTCCGGCGGTCCGCTCAGCCCCAGCGGATGCCCGGGCGCCGGCAGCGCCACCCGCAGCCCGGTCGCCCCGAGCGTCCGCAGCCGCCCCAGCGCGAGCGTGAGACCGACCGGCGCCGGCTCGCCGGGCAACCCCGCGACCCGGTGCACCGCGTCCTCGCCCACGATCGCGAAGACGGCGTCGTCCGGGGAGACGAGGCCGGCGAGAAGGGCGTTTCCCCAAGCGGCCAGACGGCCTGAGCGTGGTTCCGAGAGCATGCCCCCACCCTAAGGACCGGACCGATGGAATGGAGGAGCCGGCCGGTGGCGTAGATTTCCTTGAGGGCTGCGCCCAGCGGCGCGGCGGACCGAGCCACAGGCGTACGCGACAGCCGAGACCGGCCACACTGCAAGGGGAGACAACGCGCTCATGAGCGATGTTCTGGAACTTCAGGACGTATCCGTCATCCGTGAGGGCCGAGCGCTGGTGGACCAGGTCTCCTGGTCGGTCAAGGAGGGCGAACGCTGGGTCATCCTCGGCCCCAACGGCGCCGGCAAGACCACCCTCCTCAACGTCGCCTCCACCTACCTCTTCCCCAGCAAGGGCACCGCGTCCGTCCTCGGCGAGACCCTCGGCAGGCCCGGCAGCGACGTCTTCGAGCTGCGCCCGCGCATCGGCATGGCCGGCATCGCCATGGCCGACAAGCTGCCCAAGCGCCAGACCGTCCTGCAGACCGTCCTGACCGCCGCGTACGGCATGACCGCCACCTGGCACGAGGACTACGAGGAGATCGACGAGCAGCGCGCCCGCGCCTTCCTCGACCGCCTCGGCATGAACGACTACCTCGACCGCAGGTTCGGCACCCTCTCCGAGGGCGAGCGCAAGCGCACCCTCATCGCCCGGGCCCTGATGACCGACCCCGAGCTGCTGCTGCTCGACGAACCCGCCGCCGGCCTCGACCTCGGCGGCCGCGAGGACCTCGTGCGCCGGCTCGGCCGCCTCGCCCGCGACCCCATCGCCCCCTCGATGATCATGGTCACCCACCATGTCGAGGAGATCCCCCCGGGCTTCACCCACGTCCTGATGATCCGCCAGGGCAAGGTCCTCGCCGCCGGCCCGCTGGAGCTCGAACTCACCTCCCGCAACCTCTCCCTGTGCTTCGGCCTCCCGCTCGTCGTCGAACAGATGGGCGACCGCTGGACCGCCCAGGGCCTCCCGCTCTCCTGAACCGCCCCCACATCCCCCGTCCCACATCCCGCAAGACGCCGAACGGCAAAGCCTTTTCCGACTGATCGGCGCCCTGTCCGCGACAGGGCCCGCGGACCTACCATGACCGTGTGGACATCGACGCATGGGTGTGGTGGCTGACCGGCGCGGCGGCGCTCGGCATCGGGCTCGTCATCACCGCGATGCCCGAACTGGGCATGCTCGCGGTGGGCGCCGTCGCGGCCGCCGTGGTCGCCGGTGTCTTCGGCGGCGGCGCCGTCCTGCAGGTCGTGGCGTTCGTCCTCGTGTCGACCGCGCTCATCGCCGTCGTACGGCCCATCGCCAACCGGCACCGCGCCCAGCGCCCCCGACTCGTCACCGGTGTGGAGGCGTTGAAGGGCAGGCAGGCCGTGGTCCTGGAGCGTGTCGACGGCTCCGGCGGCCGCATCAAGCTCGCCGGAGAGGTCTGGTCGGCACGCGCCCTCGACACCGACCGCTCCTACGAAGTGGGGCGGGAAGTGGACGTCGTGGACATCGAGGGAGCCACGGCGATCGTCATGTGACCTCGTACGACGCAACTGAGCGGAACGACCCACGAGTTGCACGACGGTCTGTCAGACTCGACGAGCAAGATCCTCAACTGCGAGATCTTCAACGGACACAAGATCTGCCGAAGGCGCCGAGGCGGAGAAGGGTACGGGGAGCCGACGATGCAACCGGTCATCATCGTCCTGATCATCCTGGTGGTGTTGGTCTTCATCGCCTTGATCAAGACGATCCAAGTCATCCCACAGGCCAGCGCGGCCATCGTCGAGCGCTTCGGCCGCTACACGCGGACGCTGAACGCGGGCCTGAACATCGTCGTCCCGTTCATCGACACCATCCGCAACCGCATCGACCTGCGCGAACAGGTCGTCCCGTTCCCGCCGCAGCCGGTGATCACCCAGGACAACCTGGTCGTCAACATCGACACCGTCATCTACTACCAGGTGACCGACGCCCGGGCCGCGACGTACGAGGTCGCCAGCTACATCCAGGCGATCGAGCAGCTCACCGTCACCACGCTCCGCAACATCATCGGCGGCATGGACCTGGAACGCACCCTGACCTCCCGCGAGGAGATCAACGCGGCCCTGCGCGGCGTCCTGGACGAAGCCACCGGCAAGTGGGGCATCCGCGTCAACCGCGTCGAACTCAAGGCGATCGAACCGCCCACCTCCATCCAGGACTCGATGGAGAAGCAGATGCGCGCCGACCGCGACAAGCGCGCCGCGATCCTCCAGGCCGAGGGCGTCCGGCAGTCCGAGATCCTGCGCGCCGAGGGCGAGAAGCAGTCCCAGATCCTGCGCGCCGAGGGCGAGGCCAAGGCCGCCGCCCTGCGCGCCGAGGGCGAGGCCCAGGCCGTCCGCACGGTCTTCGAGGCGATCCACGCCGGCGACCCGGACCAGAAGCTGCTCTCCTACCAGTACCTCCAGATGCTCCCGAAGATCGCCGAGGGCGACGCCAACAAGCTCTGGATCGTCCCCAGCGAGATCGGCGACGCCCTCAAGGGCCTGTCCGGCGCCATGGGCAACTTCGGCGGCATGGGCGGCGGCTCGGGCGGCCACGGGGCATCGGGGTCCTCCGCCAACGGCGGCTCGGAGCGCCGGGAGAAGCCGTCGATCGACTGAGCCGGCCCTGAAGCACACGTTCCCCGCGCCCCACTTCAAGGGCGCGGGGAACTGCGCGAGCACCTTCGCGCGGCCCGCGGCCGCGACACGGCCCGAACGCGGCAGACGCTATGCGGCGTCCAGGGTCAGCCAGTCCGGCAGCGTCTCGAGGTCCTCCTGCCCGAGCGCCAGCAGCATCGCATCCGCCGGAGTCGGCTCGAACGGCTGCCGCAGCAGCGTCATCCCGGCCTCCTCCGGAGTCCGGTTCGCCTTGCGGTGGTTGTCCTCCGCGCACGCGGCCACCGTGTTCAGCCAGGTGTCCCCGCCCCCCTGCGACCGCGGCAGCACGTGGTCCACGGTCGTCGCCCGCCTGCCGCAGTACGCGCACCGGTGCCGGTCCCGGACCAGCACCCCCCGCCTCGACCACGGAGCTCGTCTTCGGAACGGCACCCGTACGTACTTGCAGAGCCGGATCACACGGGGCGCCGGTATGTCGACCGCGGCTCCACGCATCCGCAGTTCGGGATGGGCCTGCTCGACGACGGCCTTGTCCTGCAGCACCAGAACGACGGCTCGGTTCAGCGTCACCGTCGACAGCGGCTCGAAGCTCGCGTTCAGCACCAGCGTGTCCCGCATACCAGCCCACCTCCCGTGTGCCCTGGCCCACCCCTCGGCGGGCTGGGACCAACTCTGGCCGGGCACGCCGGGATGGACAACGCAATATCTGCTGCTCCACGGGGGTGCCCCCGCGCCCCGGCAACAAAAATGCCCGCCTCCGATCACTTCCAAGACCAGAGGCGGGCAAACGTTCAATGAACGCCGGGATGACCCGAGGACCGGCTCAGCCCTCGGCGGGCACCTCGTACTCACCGATCAGCTGGGCCCGCGCGATCGTGTGGAACCGCAGGTTGAAGCCCACCACGGCGGGCGTGGCCTCCGCGTCCGGACCGAGCTTCTCCCGGTCCACGGCATACACCGTGAACACGTACCGGTGCGGCCCGTCCCCGGGCGGCGGCGCGGCACCGCCGAAGTCCTTGGTGCCGTAGTCGTTGCGCACCTGGACGGCGCCCTCGGGCAGCCCCTCGAACGCGCCGCTGCCCGCACCGGCCGGCAGCTCGGTCACCGAGGCCGGGATGTCGAACACCACCCAGTGCCAGAACCCGCTGCCCGTCGGGGCGTCCGGGTCGTAGCAGGTCACGGCGAAGCTCTTGGTCTCGGCCGGGAAGCCCTCCCACCGCAGCTGCGGTGAGGTGTTGCCCTTCGCGTAGACCTGGGCGTCCCTGAGCGTGGCGCCCTCCCGGACGTCCTCGCTCGTGACCGTGAACGACGGCACGGGCGGATGGAAGTCGTGGGGGAGCGGCCGCCGCTTGAGCTCGGTCACCTCGGTACCTCCTGATCGGTTCCTTGCGTGGGACTCGAGCCTAGAACCAGTTGCGCTTGCTGCCGACTTCGGCCAGCCACTGGTTGAGGTACGCCGCCCAGTCGGTCCCCTGGTAGTCGTTCAGACCGACCTGGAACGAGCGGAAGGTGTCACTGCCCTCGCTGAACAGCCCCGGCTTCTTGTCCATCTCCAGCACGACGTCCATCGCGTGCTCGTCGGCCACGAAGCTCAGCTCGACCTGGTTCAGCCCCCGGTACTGCTGCGGCGGGAAGAACTCGATCTCCTGGTAGAACGGCAGCCGCTGCCGCGTACCGCGGATGACGCCGCGCTCCAGGTCCGCGTTCTTGAACCGGAAGCCAAGCTGGATGAAGGCGTCGAGAATCGCCTTCTGCGCCGGCAGCGGGTGCACATTGATCGGGTCCAGGTCACCGGAGTCCACGGCGCGCGCGATCTCCAGCTCCGTCGTCACCCCGATGCTCATGCCCCGCAGCGGCTGCCCGTCGATCACGGTGACCGGCGTCTCCCAGGGGATCTCCAGTCCGAACGGCACCGTGTGCACGGCGTTCGCCTGCAGTTCGAAGGCCCCGCCCAGCCGCTGCTTGGTGAACTCGACGTCCTGCTTGTACTCCTGGTCGCCGCTCTCCACCTCGACCTTGGCCTGCAGCCCGACCGAGAGCCCTTCGATCTGCTGGTTCACGGACCCGCCCTGGATCCGCACCTCACCCTGCACGACCCCGCCCGGGACGACGTTGACCTCGTTCAGCACCGTCTCGACCGAGGCCCCACCGGCTCCCAGGCTCGCAAGCAGCTTCTTGAACGCCATGACTCTCCCTAATTCCGAACCCGTACGTCGAAACCCTTGATCCCTACAAACGCGATCCGGCGGCGGCCGGTTCCGTGCCCCTCACCCCGGCGGGGCGGGCGTCCTGTGGCCACCCCGCCACACCCTCCGCCTCCAGTACCCTCGGACGGCATGATCGCGACCCCCGACCGTACGCCCCTGCCCAGGAAGTTCTTCGACCGCCCCGTCCTGGAGGTCGCCCCCGATCTCCTGGGCCGCATCCTCGTACGCACCACCCCGGACGGTCCGATCGCGCTCCGCCTCACGGAGGTCGAGGCCTACGACGGCCCGAACGACCCCGGCTCCCACGCCTACCGCGGCCGCACGGCCCGCAACGGCGTGATGTTCGGCCCGCCCGGCCACGTGTACGTCTACTTCACCTACGGCATGTGGTTCTGCATGAACCTGGTGTGCGGTCCGGAGGGCAGGGCGAGCGCGGTGCTGCTGCGGGCCGGCGAGATCGTCGAGGGCGCCGAGCTGGCCCGCACCCGTCGGCTCTCGGCCCGGAACGACAAGGAACTGGCCAAGGGCCCCGCCCGCCTGGCCACGGCCCTGGACGTGGACCGATCCCTGGACGGCACCGACGCCTGCGCCCCCGGCGACACCCCCCTGCGGATCCTCACGGGCACTCCCGTCCCCTCCCACCAGGTACGCAACGGACCCCGCACCGGCGTGGCCGGCGAGGGAGGCGTCCACCCCTGGCGCTTCTGGGTCGCCGACGACCCGACGGTGAGCCCGTACCGGGCCCACGTCCCGAGGCGCCGTCGAAGTTGACGCGCCCGCGGGGAGTGCGTAATGTATTCCGAGCCGCTGGACCGGGTACTGCGATCGTCAGCAGCCGGAGCGGCCAAACCACTACCAAACGATCACCCCCAGGCGGGGTCGCTTCGGGTGTGCCCGCATGCCTGAATTCGAATCCGCGAAACCCGATTATGAATCGGGCGGGGGAATCGGCTAACGTAGTGAATGTCGAAAGGCCGACAGGCGGAAGCCCTAAGCCTTACGGCGAATCCCGCCGACAGGGAATCGGATCGGAAAGATCTGGTAGAGTCGGAGACGCAAGACCGAAGGGAAGCGCCCGGAGGAAAGCCCGCGAGGGCGAGTACGAAGGAAGCGTCCGTTCCTTGAGAACTCAACAGCGTGCCAAAAGTCAACGCCAGATATGTTGATACCCCGTCCCCGGCCGGTCGGCCGG